>JAKABC010000020.1 GCA_021802025.1 Actinomycetes bacterium | reverse complement strand
GCGCAGCGCCGCGAGGCGCTCCTCGTCGATGCCCCAGCGGCGGAGACCCTCGCGGGTGCCCGCGCCCGGAGGCTGGGGCGCGGCGCCGACGCGCGCCGGGGTCGCCGAGAAGCGCGGCGCGGGGGCCGGCTGAAGCGGCGACCCGACGAAGGTCCCGCGCGCCACGTTGTGCGGGTGCTCGGCCGCCTCGGCCGGGGAGAGCACGGGCGAGACGCAGGCGTCGCGGTCCGCGAAGTGGGCGAGCCACTCCTCGGTGGTGCGCGCGGCGAAGAGCTCAGCGAAGCGGCGCTTCAGCGCCGGCCAGCTCGCCCGATCCATCTGGGCGGGCAGCGCCTCGGGGTCGAGGCCGAGCCCGACCACCAGCTCGCGGTAGAAGGGCGCCTCGATCGCCCCGACGGCGAGGAGGCCCCCGTCGGCCGTCTCGTACACCTCGTAGAAGGGAGCCCCGGTGTCGAGGATGTTCACCCCGCGCTCGTCGCGCCAGACCCCCGCGTGGCGTAGCGCGTAGGTGAGGGTCATCAGCGACGCCGACCCGTCCACCATCGAGGCGTCCACCACCTGACCCTCGCCGGTCGCGCGCGCGTGCAGCACCGCGGCGAGCAGCCCGGCGACGAGGTACATCGCGCCCCCGCCGAAGTCACCCACCAGGTTGAGCGGGGGCACCGGTCGCTCCCCCGAGCGCCCGAGGGGCCACAGCGCGCCCGAGAGTGCGATGTAGTTGATGTCGTGGCCGGCGCGCTGGGCCCACGGACCGTCCTGGCCGTAGCCGGTCATGCGGGCGTAGACCAGAGCCGGATTGCGCGAGAGGACCTCGTCGGGGCCGACCCCGAGCCGCTCGGCGACCCCGGGGCGGAACCCCTCGATGAGGGCGTCGGCCCGCTCGCTGAGCTCGAGGACGAGGTCGCGCCCGGCCGGGTTCTTGAGGTCGAGGGCCACCGAGGGTCGCGAGCGCGCGGTCAGGTCCCAGTGCTCGCCCGCGGGCGCATCGGGATCGCCGCGCTCCAGGCGCAAGACGTCGGCCCCCAGGTCGGCCAGCCACATCGCGGCGAAGGGTCCCGGGCCGATGCCGGCGAGCTCGAGGACGCGCAGCCCCCCGAGGGGGCCGCCCGGCGAGGCGGCCCCTAGTCCCACCAGAGGTCGTGGGCCAGCACCCCGCGCCCGATGAGCCCGAGCTGGACCTGGCTCGTGCCCTCGACGATCGTCAGCTGGCGCGCGTCGCGGTAGTACATCTCGACCGGGTGGTCCTCCATGTAGCCGGCCGCCCCCAAAAGCTGCACCGCGAGCCCCGACGCCCGCACGGCCACCTCGGTGGCGTAGTACTTGGCCATCGAGAGCTGGGGGACGTACTCCTTGGTGAAGTGGCCCCGGTCGGCCAGGTCGGCGGCCCGGTAGGTCAGCAGGCGCGCGGCCTCGATCTCGGTCGCGCACTTGGCGATCTCCCACTGGATCCCCTGGAAGTCGGCGATGGTCTTGCCGAAGGCCTCGCGGCCCTTCACGTAGTCGACGGCGTACATCAGCGCCCCCTCGGCGAGGCCGAGGCCCCGGGCCGCCACGATCGGGCGCATGGCGTTGAGCGAGAGCATGGCCAGGGCGAAGCCCCCCTCGAGGACGTCCTCGGGCCCCACGCGCACGTCGGTGAAGTTGATCTCGGTGGTGTCGATGCCGCGCACCCCCATCTTGTGATCGACCCGGGGACGGGTCACCCCGGGCGCGTGGGCGTCGACGAGGAACGCGCCGATGGCGCGGTGGTCGCGGGCCGCGGGGTCGCCGGTCTTGGCGAAGACCACGTACCAGTCGGCCTGCATGCCCCCCGAGATCCAGCACTTGGTGCCGTTGAGGACGTACCCGCCCGCACAGTCGGGGTCGGGCACGGCCCGCGAGCGCATGCCGGCCACGTCCGAACCGGCGCCGGGCTCGGAGAGGCAGAACGCCGCGCGGGTCTCGCCGCGCGCGATCCCGGGGAGGTAGCGCTGCTTTTGCTCCTCGGAGCCGGCGATCATCACCGGACCGGTCGGCAGGCGCGTCAACAGCAGCATCAGGCCGAGCACGTTGGAGTACTTGGTGACCTCCTCGATCGCGACGGCGAGCCCGGTGATCCCCGCGCCGGAGCCGCCGTAGGCCTCCGGGATGCACAGTCCGAGCAGGTCGGCCGCGCGAAAGGCGTCGAAGACGTCCTGGGGGTACTCCCCGCTCAGGTCGATCTCGCGCGCGCGCGGACGAATCTTCTCCTGGGCCAGACGACGCACGGAGAGCTGCAGCTCGGCGAGCTCGGAAGAGAGCGTGAAGTCCATGCCCCGAACCTAGCCCGCGGGGCGCGGGCTACAGGTCGTCGACGAAGGCCACGGCGGTGTCGTGCGGGGCGACGAGGACGTCGCGCGCGACGACCCGCGGCGTCACCCGCGTGCCCACCGGGAAGTCCGCGACGGCGTCGCTGCGCACGTCGACGCGCAGCATCGACTCCCCCACGGCGACCACCAGCCGGGTCGTGGCGCCGAGGAAGCTCTGGCGGACCACCTGGCCGACCCCGTCGGGGCTGGGCGAGAGCGCCACGTCCTCGGGCCGCAACAGGGCGTCGACCGCGCCCGCGGACGGGGCGACGCCGCGCACCGGTCGGCCCTCCCCGAAGACCGTGACCTCCCCGGCGCGCACCGCGGCCGGCACCCGGCTCGAGATCCCGACGAACTGGGCGACGAAGGCCGTGGACGGGCGCGCGTAGATCTCGGCGGGCGAGGCGACCTGCTCGATGCGGCCCCTGGACATCACGCAGATCCGGTCGGCCATGGAGAGCACCTCCTCCTGGTCGTGCGTGACAAAGACCGTCGTGATCGACAGGCGCTGCTGGAGGGCGCGGATCTGGTCGCGCAGCTCGGCGCGCACCAACGCGTCCAGGGCCGAGAGCGGCTCGTCGAGCAGCAGGACCCGCGGCTCGATGGCCAGCGCCCGGGCGAGGGCGACGCGCTGCTGCTGGCCCCCGGACATCTGGTGGGGGTACTTCTCGGCCTGGTCCGCGAGGCCGACCATCTCGAGCAGCTCGGCCGCCTTGGCGCGGCGGGTCGCGGTCGGCTGGCGACGCATCCGCAGCCCGAAGGCCACGTTGTCGAGGGCGTCCATATTGGGAAAGAGCGAGTAGCTCTGAAAGACCATGCCCATGTCGCGCTTCTGGGCGCTGACCCGCGAGAGGTCGACGCCGTCGACGACGACGCGTCCGGCGTCGGGCCGCTCGAACCCCGCGAGGACCCGCAGCGCCGTCGTCTTGCCGCAGCCCGAGGGGCCGAGCAGGGCCATGAACTCACCGGGCTCGATCGACAGCGTGAGCCCGTCGAGGGCCCGGACCTTGCCGAAGGCGCGCACGAGGCCCTCGAGCAGAACCGGCGAACCGGCGCCGGTCGCGGGGGCGGGGCGGTCGACCATCGGCGCGTCCTCCGTCTGGGTCACGGGTTCCTCCTAGCCACGCGCGCGACGCCGCTGGGAGCGATCGAGCGACACAATAACCGTGAGCACCACCCAGGTCACGACCAGTCCGGCCATCGCCGCGGCGATCTGGATGTGACCGTTGGCGGCGCCGTTGAACTGGACGATCCACACCGGCACCGTCGTCCACAGGTCGAGACTGGCCATGGTGTACTCGCCAAAGACCATGGCGAGGGTGAGCACCGCCGCCGAGATGATCGCCGGACGGATGTTGGGCAGCACGACCCGGATCAACGTCGAGTACCAGCGGCCGCCGAGGGATCGCGACGCCTCCGAGAGGGTCCGCAGGTCGATGGCGAGCAGGCCCGCGTCCAGGCTCCGGTAGATGAAGGGCATCGCGAGGATGACGTACATCAGGCTCAACAGGTACGGCGTGGCCTTGAGCCAGAGCGGCGCCACGGCGAGCACCCCGGCGATGAGCACGATCGGCGGGATCACGATGGGCAAGACGGTGATGATGTCCATCATCCGGCGCAGCCGCGGCAGACGCAGGTGCACGTAGACCGTCGTGGGCACCATCAAGACCACGGCCACGATCACCGTCGCGATCGCCAGGCGCGTCGAGAGCCACAGCGCCGCCGTGAAGCCCTGCGCCTTGGGCAGCTCGGCCAAGGTACTGAGCGAGAAGTGACCGTTGACGCCCTGGAAGCTGAAGCGCAGCCCGGCGTAGATGGGGATGAGGAAGTAGGCCGCCGTCAGGAGCAGGACGCCCCCGCGCCACCAGCGGATCCGCCGGCCGGCGCGCCCGGTCGAGAACGTCGGGACCGGGGCCGACTCGGTGGCCAGCAGGTCGAGGCCGGAGCTCGGCGCGTCTAGTGGAGCCATCGGCTCGCCCGCTTCTGAACGTAGTTGTACAGGATCATGACGGCGGCGAGGATCACCAGCATCCCGAAGGCGATCGCGTAACCGATGTTCTGGTCGTTAGAAAAGACGTTGCCGTTGATGAAGTTGCCGATCTGGATCGGCGAGAGCGCGATGATGCCCGTCGTGAGCGACTGGGCCGTCGCGTAGGCCGCGAAGGCGCTCCCAAAGAGCAGGAGCATCCCGCCCAGCACCGACGGCATGAGGACCGGGATCCCCACGTGGCGCCAGTAGCGCCAGCTCGACGCACCCATGTTCTCCGCCGCCTCGCGCCACGAGGGTCGCAGTCCCACCAGGGCCGGCGTTATGACGAGGACCATGAGGGGGATCTGGAAGTACATGTAGACCACCGCCACGCCCGAGAAGGTGTAGAGCTGGAAGCCGAGCGAGGCGAGGTGGATGTGGACCGCCGCCAGCCACAGCGTCAGCACGCCCGTCGAGCCCAGCGTCGCGACGAACATGAAGGTGAGGTTCACCCCACCGAAGTTGGCGAGCACCCCGGACGCGGTCGCGGTCATCCGTCGCAGCCACTGACTGCGCGAGGTGTGGATGGCGTAGGCGACGAACACCCCAAGGATTCCGGGGATGATCGACGTGAGCAGGGCCAGCTTGATGGAGTTCTCGAAGCCCACGAGGTAGATCCCGTGGACGACGGCCGCCACGTTGGCGGTCGTCCAGCCCCCGTTGTTGGCGCGGAACGCGTAGTAGAGGACCCCGAGGGTCGGTATCCCGATCCCTAGGGTCGCGTAGAGGAGGAACGGGGCGACGGCCACCCCCGGGGCGACGCGCCGCCACCGGCCGCGCCGACGCGACTCGGAGGCGACGGCCCCGGCCCCGGAACGCGCTGCGTCCGGGGCCGGGGCCGTCCCCTCGAGGGTGTCCATGGACCGCTCGACTCGGGGACTACGCGCCCGAGCCCACCTTGGTCGCCCACTCGGAGTTCACCGTGTTCGCGGCGCTGAGGATCTGGGCGGTGCTCGGGTACTGCGGGGTCACGCCCTTGGGGATCGGGGGCAGCTTCGCGACGTAGCCCTTGGTGGCCGTGCCGTGGGCCTCCATGTAGGCGAGCTCGGCCGGACGCGCGAGGCCCGCCAGCCAGAGGTTCTGACCCTGGGTCGAGTAGAGGAACTCCTCCCACAGCCGCGCGGCCGCCGGGTCCGGCGCGTTAGCGCTGATGGCCTGGGAGTAGTACTCGCCGAGCACCGCGTCGGACGGGAGGACGACCTTCCACCCCTTCATGGTGATCCCACTGGCCTGGAGGTAGTCCCACCAGATCACGATGTTCGTCGCCCCCTGCTGGACCGTCGCCGCGTCGGCGATCGTCGGGACGAAGGCACCGTGCTTGTTGAGCGTCGCGAAGAAGTTCACCCCCGGCTTCACGTTCGAGAGCGAGCCACCATTGGCGAGGGCCGCCGCCTGGACCGCGGCCAGCGCCGAGTTCGAGACCGTCGGGTTGTTGTTGATGCCGATCTTGTAGCCCTTGGCTCCGGTCTCGGTCAACATCTGCTTGAACGAGGTCGGGCAGTGCTTCACCGTCAGCGTGTCACAGCCGATGGCCACGTAGCCGCCGTAGTCGTCGAACCAGTAGCCCGCCGAGTCCTTCAGGGCCGCCGGGATGGCCGACCACGTCTGGACCTTGTAGGGGGCGAGCAGGTGGCTGTGCTGGGCCGAGATCGCGTAGCTCGTGCCCACGTCGATCACGTCGGGCGCGCTGGTGCGGCCCTTGTCCTGCTGGAGGGCCTGGATCTCCTGGGCGCTCGAGCCGTCAGGGTTCTCGGAGTTGACCTTGATCTTGTACTTCTTCTCGAAGGTCTTGATGATGTTGCCGTAGTTCGCCCAGTTGTTCGGCAGGGCGATCACGTTGAGCACGCCCTCCTTCTGGGCCGCCTTCACCAGGGCGGCGAACGAGGTCGGCCCGCTCGTGGTGAGGTGGGTCACCTTCGCCCAGTTCACGCTCGACGCGCCGCTCGCGACGGCGTTGCCGGCGGTCACCGCCACGCCCGAGAGCGCCGCCACGGTCGCGCCGGCCGCGAGGACCGCCTTCGTCCTTTTCAGTGCCATCCGCACTCCCTCCCTGACGCCGCCGAGATGGCGGCTCCGCGTCAGACTAACCAGGCCCGCCCCGGTGGGCAATTCACGTCCCGGGCGAGTCCCCGCGGTGACAAGACCGCGAAAGCCCTTGGGGCGCACGGCCCCGCGGGGGTGACGCCCCAAAGGAGACGACCCCCGTTTACGGCCCGGTCGCCGTCGCGTCGCCGAGATTTCATCGGCGTCGCGTCCGACGCGCCACCACCACGACGGGAGAGGGGCGCGCGCACCTATGACAACATGACAGGGATGACCGGCCCGCGGCGCGCTGAGGAGCTCGACGCGCTGGCCTCGACGACCTTCGACGTCGTGGTGATCGGGGCGGGCATGACCGGGACGGGGGTCGCCGTCGACGCCGCGGCCCGGGGGCTCAACGTCGCTCTCCTCGACAAGGGGGACGTCGGCTCGGGCACCAGTTCCAAGTCCTCCAAGATGGTCCACGGGGGCCTGCGCTACCTCCAGCAGCGCGAGTTCCGCCTCGTCTATGAGAACCTCCACGAGCGCCAACGCCTCTTGGAGAACGCCCCCTTTCTCGTCACTCCCCTGCCCTTCCTCATCCCACTGTTCGGCTCGAACGGCGTCGCGAGCAAGACCCTCGTTCGCGGATACGCGTCGGCGCTTCGCTTCTACGACCTGAGCGGCGGGTGGCGCATCGGCCACCGCCACGCGCGCGTGACCAAAGACGACGTGCTGGCCCACTTCCCGACCATGCGCACGGAGCGGCTCGTCGCGGGCTTCCTCTACTACGACGCCCGCGGCGACGACGCCCGGGTCGCCCTGGTGCTCGCGCGTACCGCGCAGCGCTACGGCGCGCGCGTGGCGAACTACGTGCGCGCGACGGCGGTTACGAAGGACTCCCGGGGACGGGTCGAGGCCGTCACCGTCCGCGACGAGTTCACCGGCCGGGACCTCACGATCGCCACGCGCAGCGTGGTCAACGCCACCGGGGTGTGGGCCGACGACGTGTTCGCCATGACCGAGGGGCACTCCTCTCACCGCGTCACGCCCGCCAAGGGCGTGCACGTGACCATCCCGCGCGACCGGCTGCCCGCCGACATCGCGGCGGTGCTCGCGGTGCCGGGCGACCGGCGCAGCGTCTTCGTGGTCCCCTTCGAGGACGACCCCTTCACCTACGTCGGGACCACCGACACCGCTTACGACGGGCCGTTGGACGACCCAGTGGCGACGGCAGAGGACGTCGACTACCTCCTCGCGGCGGTCAACGCGTCGACCTCGTCGGACCTGCGCCGGGCCGACGTCACCGGGGTCTGGGCTGGGCTGCGCCCCCTCCTCACCCCGAGCGCGGGACGACGCCTGAGCGAGCGCACCGCCGACCTCTCCCGCCGCCACCAGATCATCGACGCCGGTGACGGCGTCGTGCACGTAACCGGGGGTAAGTGGACGACGTACCGCAAGATGGCCCAGGACGCGGTCGACGCGCTGCGCGGCTGCCTCGGCCCCCTCGCGGCCTCACCCACTCGCCACCTCGCGCTCTACGGGGCGGACGACTGGCGGCCCGCCACGCCCGAGGAGGACCGCCTCTACCACCGCTACGGCGCCGACGCGCCGCGCGTACTCGCGCTCGCTAACGAGAGCCCCGAGCTCGCCGGCCGTCCCGTCGCCGGGCTCGCCTACCTCGGCGCGGAGTTCCTCTTCGCCGCCCGCGAGGAGATGGCCACGTCCCTCGAGGACCTGTTGTGCCGACGCACGCGAGCCCACCTGGTCGACGCGCGCGCCGCGCGCGAGGGGGCCGAGCGCGTGGCCCGCCTCGTCGCGACCGAGCTGGGTTGGGACGAGGCACGCGTCGCCCACGAGGTGTCGGACTACCGGACGCTCGTCGCGCGCGAGTTCGCCGCCGCCGGTCTCGAACCGTGAGCGAGCCCGTCGCGCCCGTGGCGTACCCCGAGGTCCTCGCCGACGCGCCCGCCGCCGGTCCCGCGGGTCTGCTCGCCGAGCTCGCCGCGCGCGCGATCACCGTCGACACCGACGCGCGCACGCGCGCCGAGCACGCCCGCGACTGGTGGCCACCCGCGATCCCCGAGGCCGCGGCCGGCCGAGTGGAGCGCTGGCCGGGGGCCGTCGCGCGTCCGCGCACGAGCGAGGAGGTCGCCGCGGTGCTCGCCGCCTGCGCGCGCCACCACGTCGCGCTCTCCCCCCAGGGCGGCCGCTCGGGCGTCGTCGACGGGGCGACGCCGGTTAGCGGGGGGCTGGCCCTCGACCTCACCGGACTCGACCGCGTCCTCGCGATCGACCCCGTCGCCCAACTGGTGCGGGTGGAGGCGGGCGTCTTCGGGCCCGACCTCGAGGCGGCCCTCGAGCCGCACGGACTCACGGCCGGCCACTTCCCCCAGTCCTTCGAGATCTCGACGGTCGGCGGGTGGGTGAGCTGTCGCGGGGCGGGCCAGTTCTCGACGCGTTACGGCAAGATCGAACAGCGGGTGCGCGGCCTGCGGGTCGCCCTCCTCGACGGGCGCCTGATCGAGCTCGACGCCCGCGGGCCCCACCCCGCGGCGGGCCCCGACCTCGTGGGGCTCTTCGTCGGCGCCGAGGGCACCCTCGGGGTGATCACCGAGGTCACCCTGGCCCTCACCCGTCGGGCGCGTCACCGCGCGAGCGCCGCGCGTCTCTTCGCCAGCTTCGACGAGGGACTCGAGGCGTGCCGGCGCGTCGTCCAGCGCGGGGCGCACCCGGCCGTGCTGCGTCTCTACGACGAGGCCGAGAGCCGACGGAGCTTCGGGCTCGAGGGCTGCGCGCTCGTCGTGCTCGACGAGGGGGACGAGGGGCTGGTCGAGGCGACCCTCGCGGTCGTGGTCGAAGAGTGCGCGCGCGCCGAGCGCCTGGACGAGTCGGTCGTGGCGACCTGGCTCGAACGGCGCAACGACGTCTCGGCCCTCGCGGCGCTGTGGGGCGCGGGCGTCGTGGTCGACACGATCGAGACGGTGGCTCCGTGGTCTGTGCTCGGACCACTCGCGCGCGACGTGCGCGCCACGCTCGAGGCGGTGCCCGGGACCATCGTCGCCTCGGTGCACCAGTCCCACGCCTACGAAGACGGCGCCTGCTTGTACTTCACCTTCGCCGGGCGCCCCCCGGGCGACGCGCGCGCGTTCCACCGCGCGGCCTGGGACGCGGCGCTCGACGCGATCGTCGCCGCGGGGGCGGCGCTGAGCCACCACCACGGCGTGGGCCGTCAGCGCGTCGCGCACTTCGTGCGCGCTTCCGGCGCGGCCCACGAGCTCCTCGTGGGGCTCAAGGCGCTCGTCGACCCCGAGGGTCTGCTCAATCCGGGCGTGCTCGGTCTCGGACGGGCGGACCGGTGAGAGCCCTCGCGATCGACGTCGGCTCCACCTCGGTGCGCACCGCCCTCGTCGACGAGCACGGACGGCTCAGCCACGTGGTGCGCGCGCCGCTGACGGTGCGCACGCCCCAACCCGGCGAGGTCGAGCTCGACGGCGCGGCCCTGGCCGCGGTCGCGCTGGAGTGCGCCCGCGCGACCCTCGCCCGAGGCGGCGGCTGCGACGCGGTGGGGATCACCAACCAGCGCGCCACCACCCTGCTCTTCGACCTCGCCGACGGATCCGTCCTCGGGCCGGCCCTCAGCTGGCAGGACCTGCGCACGGTGGTGGACTGCCTCATCCTCCAGGGCGAGGGTCTGCGCCTCGCCCCCAACCAGTCGGCGACCAAGGCCCGCTGGCTGCTCGAGCACGCCGAGGGTTCGCGCGGCGACTGGCGGGTCGCCACCATCGAGACCTGGCTCGCGTGGCACCTCTCCCGGGGCGAGGTGCTCGTCGCCGACCGCACCAACGCCTCGGTGACCGGACTCGCGCGGATCGACCTGGCGGACTGGGACGAGGACGTGCTCGCACGCCTCGGTCTCGATCGCTCGTTGTTCGCGACCCTCGTCGACTCCCTGGGCGAGGTCGGCCGAGCCCGCACCCTGCCCGGGGCTCCACCGATCACCGCCCTGATCGGGGATCAGCCGGCCTCGCTCTTCGGCCAGGGGTGCGTGCGTGACGGGGCGAAGCTCACCCTGGGCACCGGGGCCATCGTCAACGCCCACGCTCCGGGCGCGGCGCCCGCGTCGGCGCTGCGACGCCCGTCGGGCTGCTACCCGACGGCGCTGCTCAGCGCGGGTGGGGCGGTCACCTGGGGTCTCGAGGGGATCGTGCTCTCGGCCGGCTCGTGCGTGGACTGGATGGTCGAGCTGGGCCTCGCCGCCTCCCCCGCCGAGGCCGACGCCCGCGCGGCCGGTGCGGCGAGTGACGGCGTGAGTTTCGTGCCGGCGCTCGCCGGGCTGGGCACGCCGTGGTGGGACTTCGGCGCTCGCGGGGCCTTCGTCGGACTCACCCGGGGCACCTCGCGCGACCAGCTGGTGCGCGCGGTCCTCGAGGGCGTCGCCCAACGCGGCGCCGACCTCGTCGAAGCCCTCGCGGACGAGGGCGTGACCCTGACCCAGTTGCGCGTCGACGGGGGCGTCTCGGCCAGCCCGACGGTCGTGGACGCCCTGGCCGATCTCACGGGGGTGCCGGTCGGGGTGAGCGCCGAGCGCGAGGCGACCGCCCGCGGGGCGGGGCTCCTCGCCCTGGTGGGCGCCGGGTTGCTCGACCTCGCGGACCTCGAGGACGCGGGCGCGCCCGAGCGCGTGGTGGAGCCGCGCGCGAGCGCCGACGAGCGCCTCGCCCGCCGGGAGCGCTGGCGCCGCGCGATCGAGGTGGCCCGGGGCTCGATCCCCCAGCTCTCGGCGATCGCCTTCTAGCCCTCCCAGGGCGCGTCGGCCAGCGCCCGGTCCAGGGAAGCGCCGGCGTCGACGAAGGGCTTCGCCCGCATGAGGGCCCGCGGCTGGCTGAGCGCGACCGCCCCGGTCACGACGCCGCGGCGCGCGTAGAGCGCGAGCCACCGATCGGCGTTCGCCGGGCCGAGGACCCGCACGACCTCGTCGTCGGGACGCGGTCGGCCGAGCAGCTGGATCTTCTTGCCGTACTGGTCCGACCAGAAGTAGGGCGTCGCGGGCAGGGGCGAGGGCTCGGCCCCGGCCCAGGCGCGCGCCAGGGTCTCGGCGTGGTCGGCGGCGACCTGCCAGTGCTCCCGGCGCACGCCGCGCTCGCCCGCCACCTCCACGACGCGCGCCGCGTCACCCAGGGCGGCCACCCGCGGCGCCGCACCCAACGCCGCGTCGACGACGACTCCGTCGTCGAGCTCGAGACCCGAGCCCTCGAGCCACCCGAGGTCGAGGCGCGAGCCGACGGCCGCCACCACCTCGCGGCCCTCGAGCGTCCCGTCCTCGAGCTCGACGCGCCAGGTGGACGGGCCCGCCACGACGTCGCGCACCACGACCCCGGTGCGCAGCTCGATCGAGGCGTCGGCGGCGAGTCCGGCGAGCCAGCCCGCGACCACCTCGCCGAGGGGGCCGACGAGGGGGCGCGCCGCCGCCTCCAGCACGACCGGCACGAGGCCGCGCGCCGCGAGCGAGGTCGCCACCTCGGCCCCGAGGAACCCCCCACCGATGACGACCACCGTCTCGCCCGCCTCGAGGTCGGCCACCCGGTCGCGCAGCGCGGCGGCGTCGTCGAGCGAGCGCAGGGTCCTTAGCGGCCCGCTCGAGGGCGTCGCGAACGCCCGCGCCGCGACCCCCACCGCGAGGGCCACCCGAGTCGCGGCGAGACGGGTCCCGTCGGCGAGCGTCACCTCGCCCGACGCCGCGTCCAAGCCCACCGCCGGCACCCCGAGGGTCAGGTCGACCCTGATCTCGCCGGCTCGCCCCTCGGGCGCGAGGGCGACCCGGTCGACGTCCCAGCGGCCCGCTAGGACCTGCTTGGACAGGGGCGGCCGGTCGTAGGGGTGGTGGGGCTCGGCCCCCACCAGGGTCACGCGCCCCGCGAACCCGTGGGCGCGTAGGCCCTCACAGAGCCGCCAGCCGGCCAGGCCGGCGCCCACCACCACGACGTGGTCGTCGGGCTCGAGCGCGTCCACTACCCGAAGCTCGCGCGCCACTGGGCGAGCGAGCGCACGAGGAAGACGGTGTTGGAGGCGCGCACGCGCCCGAGCGGCGCGTGGGGATCCTCGGCGTAGAAGTGGCCCGGATAGAGGGTCGTCTCGTCGGGCACGATCGCCAGGCGCTCGTGGATCGAGGCGTAGATCTCGTCGCTGTCGCCCCCGGGGAGGTCCGTGCGCCCGCACCCCTCGACAAACAGGGTGTCGCCCGAGAGCAGGGCGTCGTCGACCCAGAGGCACTGGCTGCCCGGGGTGTGGCCGGGGGTGCGCACCAAGGTGACGTCGAGCTCGCCCAGGGTCAAGTGGTCCCGGTCGTCGTGGCCCACGACGCGCGCCGGGTCGACGCCCGTGCGCTCGAGGAGCGTCTCGACCTCGACCGCCTGGGCGTGCACCGCGACCCCGGTCGCGGCGACGAGCTCGGCGACTCCGGCCACGAGGTGCTCGCCCATCAGCCGTCCCCCCACGTGGTCCGGGTGGGCGTGGGTCGCCACGGCGCCCACCACCGACATCGCGTCGTGGGCGACGAGCTCGACCAGTTCTCGTGGGGCGTACGACGGGTCGACCAGGACGGCCTCCCCGGTCTCGCGGTCCCCCAGGGCGTAGGCGAAGTTACGCATCGCCACCGCGACCGGGTCGCCGCGGGCGAAGTCGCGGCCCGAGAGCCACTGACGCAGGTAGAGCCGCGACGTCACTCGTCGTCGGCGATCGCGGCGATGCGTGGGGTGAGCTCCTCGACCCGCGTGCGGGTCGCGACGAGTCGGGACTCCAGGGCCTCGATGATCACGGTGGCCCGCTCGAGACGGGCGAAGAGGTCGTCGACGGACACCTCGCCCTCGTCGAAGGAGGCCACGATGGCGTCCAATTCGGCCGCGGCCTCGTCCCAGCTGCCGACGTCACTTCCGGGCATCACACTTCCCCCACCGTCTCCACGCGAGCCCCGAACGAGCCCGTCGCCACGCGGACGCGCACCTCGTCCCCGACCGACACCGCGTCGATCTCGCGCACGACGCGTCCGCTCGCGTCGGTCACGATAGACCAGCCCTGGGCCAGTCGGCGCGCCGGGTCGTAGGCACCGAGCAGCGCGCGGTGGTGCGCGAGCCGGCCCTGGGCGGCCTCGAGGGTGCGGCGCGCGTCGATCACCAGGCGACGGCGCGTCGAGGCGAGGTGACGCTCCTCGGCGCGGATCCGGTCGCGCACGGCCACGACCACCGCGCGTCGGCGCTCGGCCACGTAGGCGTCGGCCTCGGCGAGGAGGTCCTCGGCGCACGCGACCACCCGGGCCGCGGGACGGCGCACCCGCTCCTCGCGCCACGTGCGGACCCGTTCGACCAGGTGCTCGGCGAGCCGCGTCGGGGTGATGGCCCGGGTGTGGGCCACGAGGTCGGCCACCGACTCGTCGCCGGTGTGACCGATCCCGGTGAAGACGGGCACCGGGCAGCGGGCGATGGCTCGGGCCACCGATTCGTCGTCGAAGCAGGCGAGGTCGCCGCGCGAGCCCCCGCCGCGCACGACGCAGATGACGTCGGGGTGGCGCGCACTCAGCCGCTCGAGCGCGGCCACGATCTGGGGCGGGGCCCCCTCCCCCTGGACCAGCGAGGGGACGACCTCGAGCGAGAAGGCGAAGCCCGAGCCCTCGAGCACTCCGGAGAAGTCCCGGAACCCCTCGGTGGTGGGGCTCGCCACGACCCCCACCCGCAGCGGGACCGGGGGGACCGCGAGGCGCGCGTTCGCCTCGAGAAGTCCCTCCGCGCGCAGCCGGCCGATCAGCTCGAGGCGGCGCCGGGCGAGCTCGCCCAGCAGGCTCGTCACGTCGACGTCGAGCACGCTGAAGCCGATCTTGCCCTGGGGGGCGTAGACGTCGACGTAGCCGTAGAGCGTGACGGTCATACCCGCGGCGAGGGTGACGCCGTCCGCGGCGAGCCGGGCCTTGAGGGGGGCCCACTGGCGCGACCAGCAGTGCGCGTTGAGCACGGGTCGGCGGGTGTCGGCCGTGTCCGAGCCGGCGTCGACCAGGTCGAGGTAGACGTGGCCCTTCTCGTAGACCTTGGCGACCTCGCCGCGGACCCACAGCGGACGGCGTCGCCCGAAGGCCGCCTCCAGGTGGGCGGTCACCACCTCGTAGAACGCGGCGACATCGAGGATCGGCGCCTCGACACCCGCTCCCTCGCCACTCACGCGGCGAGGCTACCGCCCGGGACCGACGTGGCCTTGTCGAATCGGCGCGCGCTGTGCCAGACTGGGGGCGGACGGTGAGTCGACTGGGTGGCCGCGCCGCAGTGATGCGGTGAGGAAAGTCGGGGCTCCAGCGGGCAGGGTGCTCACGTGAGTGAGTCGCGGTGACGCGAAGGACAGTGCCACAGAGAACAGACCGCCGGGGCCGGGCAACCGGCGTCGGCAAGGGTGAAACGGTGCGGTAAGAGCGCACCAGCGTCCCGGGCGACCGGGGCGGCTCGGTAAACCCCACCCGGAGCAAGATCGAACACGGGAGGCCGCCCGCGCGCCTCATCGAGGCACTCCCGAGGTGGATCGCATAGATGGATGGCCACCCATCCCCCCTCGGGGGGTGGACAGAACCCCGCTTACAGGTCGACTCACCGTCCGCCCGACCCGACGAGCGTGCCCTAGGGAGCGACGTGCTGCACCTGACCTACCGAGAGCTGCCCCTGGCGGACCCCGGCACGCCCCCGACCTCGACCCCGGCGCGCTACCTCGTCTGGATCGCCGGCCACCAGCGCGGGCTGCTCGTGCTCAACGCCCTGTTCGGCATCGGGTGGATGGTCGCCCAGGCGCTCGTCTTCGCCGCCCTGGGCGCGGCGATCGACCACGGCATCGACCGTCACGACACGAGGGCGCTGCTCGCCTGGGTCGGGGTCGTGCTCGGGCTCGGCCTCGTCCAGGCCGTCTGCGGGTCGCTGCGCCACCAGCTCGCGGTGACCAACTGGCTCCACGCGTCGTACCGCTCGATCCAGGTGCTCGGTCGCCACATGGCCACCACGGGACCGGCGCTGACCGAGACCATTCCCGCCGGGGACGTCGTGAACACGGCGAACTCCGACGCCATCCGGGTCGGCACCGCCTACGACAGCCTCGCGCGCTTCCTCGGCGCCATCGTGTCGTGGGTGGTGGTGTCGTTCATCCTGCTCGCCACGTCACTCACCCTCGGCCTCGTCGTGCTCATCGGCGTCCCGGTGCTGGCGACGCTGAGCGTGCCCCTGATGCGGCCGCTCCACCGCCACCAGGCCGCCCAGCGAGAGAGCGCGGGCCGGCTCGCCGCGCTGGGGGCCGACACCGTCGCCGGCCTGCGGATCCTGCGCGGGATCGGGGGCGAGGAGGTCTTCCACGCGAACTACGTCGCCCAGAGCCAGCGGGTGCGCGCGGCCGGCGTGCGACTGGCCACCCCTCAGGCGGCCCTGGAGTCGGGCCAGGTCCTGCTGCCGGCGGTGCTGACCACCGTGGTGACCCTCCTCGGCGCCCACGAGGTGATCGCCGGCCGACTTCAGCCCGGTCAGCTCGTGGCCTTCTTCGGCTACACCACCTTCTTGACGACGCCGTTGCGCACGGGGATCGAGTACATCATCAACGCGACCCAGGCCTTCGTCGCCGCCGGCAAGATCCAGCGGGTGCTGCGCGTCGCTCCGACCGTCACCGACGTCGCGGCCCCGCGTGACTGGCCCGAGCCGCTCGCGGAGATCCATGACGCGCGCACCGGCTTCGTGCTCGCGCGCGGCGAGTTCGCCGGACTGGTGGGCGAGACGACCGACGAGACAGCGGCGCTCGTGGACCGACTGGGCCGATTCGTCGCCGACGTGGCCGACGTCACCGTCAACGGCGTGCCGCTGGGCGAGCTGGCCCTCGACGACGTGCGTCGGCGCGTCGTGGTGAGCGAGATCGAGCCGCGGCTCTTCGCCGGAGAGTTGCGC
>JAKABC010000193.1 GCA_021802025.1 Actinomycetes bacterium | reverse complement strand
GGCCTCGACGGCCGCGAGCTCGCGACCTTCACGGCGCGGATGATCGCTTCGGGCGAGCGACTCGACCTCTCGGGCCTCTCGCGCCCCACCGTCGACAAGCACTCGACCGGCGGGGTCGGCGACAAGATCAGCCTGATCCTCTGCCCGCTGGTCGCGGCGTGCGGGGCCGCCGTCCCCCAGCTCTCGGGTCGCGGACTCGGCCACACCGGTGGGACCCTCGACAAGCTCGAGTCGATCCCCGGCTGGCGGGCCCGGCTCACCAACGCCGAGGTCCTCGACCAGCTCGAGCGCGTCGGCGCGGTGATCTGCGCCGCCGGTGAGGGGCTGGCCCCGATCGACCGGCGGCTCTACGCCCTACGCGACGTGACCGGCACCGTGGAGTCGATCCCCCTGATCGCCTCGTCGATCATGTCCAAGAAGATCGCCGAGGGGACCTCGGCCCTCGTCCTCGACGTCAAGGTCGGCGCCGGGGCCTTCATCAAGGACCGGGGCCGGGCCCGCACCCTGGCGGCCACGATGGTCGCCCTCGGCGAGGCCCACGGCGTGCGCACCCGCGCCCAGCTCACCGACATGTCGACACCCCTCGGGGTCGCCGTGGGCAACGCGCTCGAGGTGAGCGAGTCGGTCGAGGTCTTGCGCGGCGGGGGGCCCGCCGACGTGCGCGAGCTCACCGTGGCGCTCGCGCGCCACATGCTCGAGCTCGTGGGGATCGACGACGACCCCGCGGCGCGCCTCGACGACGGCTCGGCCTACGCCGCGTGGCGCGAGCTCGTGGCCGCCCAGGGCGGCGACCCCGACGCCGAGATGCCCCGCGCGCCCCTCGTCGAGCCGGTCCTCGCCCCTCGCGACGGCGTCGTCGAACGCCTCGACGCGCTCGTGGTGGGGATCGCCGCCTGGCGCCTCGGCGCCGGCCGGGCCCGCAAGGAGGACTCGGTCTCGGCGCGCGCGGGGGTGCGCTGCCTCGTGCGCCCGGGCGACGTCGTCGTAGCCGGTCAGCCCCTGCTCGAGCTGCACGCCGACGACCCCGACCACCTGGCGCGCGGCCGCGAGGTCGCGGGCGGCGCGGTGACCCTGGGCGAGGGGACCGCCACGGCGCCCGGCCGGCTCTTAGAGGTCGTCGGGGGTGGGGCTCGGTAGCCTGGGCCGATGGGAGCCCTCACCCTCGAGACCATCCGCCGCGCCCCCAAGGTCCTCCTGCACGATCACCTCGACGGGGGTCTGCGCCCGGCGACGGTCGCCGAGCTGGCCCGCGAGGCGGGCTACGCGAAGCTGCCGACCTACGACGTCGAGGAGCTGGCGCGCTGGTTCGTCGTCGACGAGCCCGGCGCCGACCTCGTGCGCTACCTCCAGGGCTTCGCCCACACCATCGCGGTCATGCAGACCCGCGACGAGCTCGAACGGGTCGCCCACGAGTGCGCGCTCGACCTCGCCCGCGACGGCGTCGTCTACGCCGAGGTCCGCTTCGCCCCCGAGCAGCACCTCGAGCGGGGCCTGACCCTGCACGAGGTCGTGCGCGCGGTGCTGGACGGCTTCGCCTCGGGCGCCAAGGAGGCCGAGAGCGAGGGTCAGCCGATCGTCGTGCGGGCGCTGCTCTCGGCGATGCGCCAGGCCGAGCTCTCCGAGACGATCGCCCAGGTGGCGGTGGACCTGCGCGACGAGGGGGTCTGCGGGTTCGACATCGCCGGCCCCGAGGACGGCTTCCCCCCCACCAAGCACCTGCGGGCCTTCCACCTCATCCAGCGCGAGGACTTCCACCTCACGATCCACGCCGGGGAGGCCTTCGGCCTGCCCTCGATCTGGGAGGCCGTCCAGTTCTGCAACGCCGAACGGCTCGGCCACGGGGTGCGCATCGTCGACGACCTCACCGAGGGGCCGGGCGGGACCCGGCTGGGGCGGCTCTCGTCCTACGTGAGGGACCGGCGCATCCCCCTCGAGGTCTGTCCCACCTCGAACGTGCACACCGGGGCGGCGGCCTCGATCGCCGCGCACCCGATCGAGCGCCTGCGCCGGCTGCGCTTTCGCGTCACGGTCAACACCGACAACCGGCTCATGAGCGGCATCACCCTCTCGAGCGAGTTCGCCGACTGCGCCGCGGCCTTCGCCTGGACCCTCGAGGACGTGCAGTGGCTGACGATCAACGCCGCCAAGAGCGCCTTCTTCGGCTTCAGCGACCGGCTCGCCCTCATCGACGGGGTGATCAAGCCCGGCTTCGCCGCCCTACGCGCCGAGCTCGAGGCGGCCCGAGAGGTCTGAGAGCACCCCCTCGGCCCACGCCGCGGCGCGGGCCCGCTGGGCGGCCAGGCCGCCCTCGCGCGCCGGGGTGAGCTCGAGGTAGGCCTTGACCTTGGGCTCGGTGCCCGAGGGGCGCACGACCACCCGGCCGTTCGCGCCGAGCGCCAGGCGCACCCCCTCGGTCGCCGGGAGGCCGCGCCAGCCCCGGGCGAGGTCCTCGACGCCCGTCACGGCCAGCTCCCCGAGGCGAGCCGGGGGGTCGGCGACGAGCCCGGCCACGGCCGCGGCGATGCGCGACGACCCGTCGACGCCGTCGAAGCGCACCGACAGCGACGAGGTCGCGTGGACCCCGAAGGTCGTCTCGAGCTCGTCCAGGCGATCGAGCAGGGTCTGGCCGCACTCGGCGAGCTCGTGGGCCAGTCGGGCGAGGCACAGCGCCGCCGAGAGGCCGTCCTTGTCGGCCACCACGGGGTCGACGGCGAAGCCGAGCGCCTCTTCGTAGCCGAATCCGAGGCCCCCCGGTCCCCCGGCCCGGGCGATCCACTTGAAGCCGGTGAGCGTCGTCGCGCAGGCCACGCGCGCCGCCTCGGCCATCGCCGCGAGCAGCGAGGACGACACCAGCGACGTGGCCACGCCACGGCCCTCGGCGCGCACGCCCGCCAGGAGCGTCGAGGCGAGCAGGGCCCCGATCTCGTCCCCGCGCAGGGTGCGCCAGCCCCCCGGCGTGCGCACCGCCGCCCCGAGCCGGTCGGCGTCGGGGTCGTTCGCGAGCACCAGGGTCGAGCCGGCGTTCGTCGCGCTCTCAATCGCGAGGTCGAGGG
>JAKABC010000192.1 GCA_021802025.1 Actinomycetes bacterium | reverse complement strand
AGGACCTGGCGGAGCGGGCGCGCGCGGCCGGGGTCGGCGAACTGTGGCTCGACCCGGGGATCGGCTTCGGCAAGACGACGGCCCACAACCTGGCCCTGCTCGCCCACGTCGAGGACTTCGTGGCCCTGGCCGAGCGCTTCGGGGCCGGCGTGCTGATCGGCACCAGCCGCAAGCGCTTCCTCGGCGACCTCTCTCCCGCCCCGCTCGAGGTCGACGAGCGGCTCGAGGGGTCGATCGCGACCGAGGCCTGGAGCCTCGTCCACGGGGCGGCCGTTATCCGGGTCCACGACGTGGCGGCGGCCGTCATGGTGCGCGAACTGCTGGCGCGCCCCCTCGAGGCGGTGGCCGGGTGCCGATAAAGGGCAAGTGGGCCGCGGGCATCGAGCCCCGGGGCTTCACGTGGGTCTACCGCGGCGCGTTCGCGGTGGCCGAGCGCCCGGGCGGCGCGACGAGCGTGCACCGCCAGGTCCGGCGCGACGAGGAGCTGCTGTGGCTCAAGCATCAGGGGTTCTCGCGGGTCGTGACGGTGGCCGCCGAGGTGCCCACCCCCTCGGTCTACGGGGAGCACGGCCTCACCCTCGGCCACTACGCCCTGCGCGCCGGCGCCGTGGCCAAAGACGTGCTCGTCGGCTGTTACGCGGACCTCGCGCGATGTCTGTCGGCGGGCACGGTCGTCCTGCTCCACGACGACGAGGTCTCCGACCGACTGCTCGGGATCGTGGCCGGCTTCCTCGTGTGGTCGGAGCGCGCCCCCACCGTCCCCGCCGCGCTCACCGCCGTCGAGCGGCTGTTCCGCCGCTCGGTCGGACCCGAGGGCCGGGGCGTCCTCTTCGAGCTCCCCGAGGCCGACGGTGCGTGACGTCATCGAGGTCCGGGGGCTGCGCGTGGTGGCGGTGGTCGGGGTGCTGGCCGAGGAGCGCCTGCGCCCCCAGCCGCTCGGGATCGACCTCGACCTGGTGCGGCCGTTCGAGGCCGCGGCGTTGGGCGACGACCTCGACGAGACGACCAACTACGCCGAGGTCGTCGCCCTCGTCGAGTCGGTGGTGCGCGCGAGCGCGTTCTTGCTCCTCGAGGCGCTGGCCCACCGCGTGGCGCGCGAGGTGCTGGCCCTCGACCCCCAGGTGACCGAGGTGACCGTCGCGGTGCGCAAGCTCCGCCCCCCGATCCCCCAGGACGCCGACACGGT
The DNA here is from genome assembly GCA_021802025.1 of Actinomycetes bacterium. Taxonomy (GTDB): domain Bacteria; phylum Actinomycetota; class Acidimicrobiia; order Acidimicrobiales; family RAAP-2; genus RAAP-2. Next base: position 1,886 of record JAKABC010000192.1, on the reverse strand, counting down.
GGGGGTGCGCACGACCCTCACGCGCTGATGCGCGCCTACCTCTCGCTCGGCTCGAACGTCGGGGACCGTCGCGCCCACCTCGCGGGGGCGCTGGCCACCCTGGCCGCCGGCGAGCCCCTGCGGGTCTCGTCGGTCTACGTGACCGAGCCGGTCGGCGGCGTGGCCCAGGACGACTTCTGGAACCTCGTGGTCGAGCTCGAGACGTCGGCGTCGCCCCACGAGCTGCTCGCCCGGGCCCAGCGGGCCGAGGCGGACGCCGGCCGCACGCGCGAGGTCCGCTGGGGCCCGCGCACGCTCGACGTCGACGTCCTGCTCGTCGGGGACCAGGTGGTCGACGACGAGGAGTTGACGGTGCCCCACCCGCGACTCGCCGAGCGGGCCTTCGTCCTCGTCCCTTTGGCCGAGCTGGCCCCCGAGCTCGTCGCCGACGGCCAGCTCGCCGCGGCCGTCGGACGGGTCGAGCGACTGGGTACACTCGAGGAGTTGCGCTAGTCCGAACGGCACCTTCGGGGCCGGAACGGGGGGACGCCATGGAGATCACCGTCGTGGGCGCCGGTCGGGCCGGCACCGCCTTTTCGCTCGCCCTCACGCGCGCGGGCCACCGGGTGCGCCTGGTCCACCACGACGAGCTCGCCGATGCGCTGCCGGCCGAGCTCGTGCTGCTGTGCGTGCCCGACGGGGCCCTGGCCGAGGTCGCGGCCGCGCTGCCCGTCGGCGCACACGTCGTCGCCCACGTCGCCGGGAGCCGGGGGCTCGAGGAGCTCGCGCCCCACGCCCGGCGCGCCCTGCTCCACCCCCTGGCGGCCCTGCCCGAGGCCGAGGTGGGGGCCGCGCGTCTCGTCGGCGCGCGCTACAGCGTGGCGGGCGACGAAGCCGCCCGCGCGCTCGTCGAGAGCCTCGCGGGCACGGTGGTCGCGGTCGAGCCGTCCCGGCGCGCCGCGTACCACGCCGCCGCCGCCGTGGCGGCCAACCACACCGTCGCCCTGCTCGGTCACGTCGAGGCGCTCGCGCGCGCCGCCGGTCTCGAGCTGGCCGACTACCTGGGCCTGGTCGCCCAGGCGGTCGAGGACGTCGCCACCCTCGGGGTCGACCGGGCCCTCACCGGCCCCGCGTCGCGCAACGACGTCGCCACCATCGACAAGCACCTCGAGGCGATCCCGGCCGGTGAGCGGGCGACCTACGTGGCGCTCGCCCGAGCCGCCTTCGACATCGCCGAGCGTCGTCGCGCCCCGGTCTAGATGCGCGTCGTCAAGCGCCTCGAGGAGTGGCGCGCGCGCACCGAGGAGCTGCGCCGCTCGGGTCGCACCGTCGGGCTGGTGCCCACCATGGGCGCCCTGCACGCGGGCCACCGGGCGCTCATCGACGCGGCCCGCGCGCGCGGCGACGCGGTCGTGGTGACCCTCTTTGTCAACCCCCGTCAGTTCGACGACCCGGCCGACCTCGCGCGCTACCCACGCACGCCGGCGGCCGACCTCGTCCTGGCGCTCGAGGCCGGGACCGACCTGCTCGTCGAGCCCACGTCCGAGGCGATGTGGCCGAACGGGGCCGAGAGCGTGACGGTGAGCGCCGGGGACCTCGCGCGTCGCTTCGAGGGCCGGGACCGGCCGGGCCACTTCGACGGCGTGGCGAGCGTCGTGGCCAAGCTGTTCGCGATCACCGGGCCGGGCCGGGCCTACTTCGGCGAGAAGGACTACCAGCAGCTGTGCGTGGTGCGCGCCCTGGCGAGCGACCTCGGCTTCGACGTCGAGGTCGTGGGGGTGCCCCTCCAGCGCGACCCCGACGGGCTGGCGCTCTCGAGCCGCAACGCGCGCCTGAGCGCGGCGGGCCGGGCCCGCGCCCTGGGCCTCTCGCGCGCCCTGGCGGCCGCGGCGGCCGAGGTCGCCCCG
>JAKABC010000019.1 GCA_021802025.1 Actinomycetes bacterium | reverse complement strand
GTCGTAGAGACCGGTCGCGGCCAGCGGCGACAGCTCCAAGAACGCCGTGCCCGGGTCGAGCAGGCGCTCGACGCGCTCGCGGGGCAGCAGCTTGCCGCGCTCGAGGTGGCGGCGGCGGGCCTCCTCAGGCCCGCCGAGCCGGGCCGAGGCGAGCCGGGCGCGCAGGTCAGCCACGAGGGCGAGGTTCGCCTCGCGGTTCGCCGCCACCTCGGGCGACGCGTGGACCAGGGGGTGGCCGACGCGGGCGGCGGGCGCCGGGCGCTCGGGGCGGGTCGGGTCGGCCATCCCCGTGAGGTTAGCAACCGCTAACCTTTCTCGCTAGTGGCTCCCGTCGTCCCCGCCCTGGCCCGCGCCCACGACCCCGCCGGCGCCCGCCGACGAGACCAGATCCTCGCGGCCGCGGCCCGCCTGTTCGCCGAGCGCGGCTTCCACGGGGTCACCATCGAGGAGCTGGGCGAGGCCGTGGGCGTGAGCGGCCCGGCGGTCTACAAGCACTTCGCGAGCAAAGACGCTGTCTTGGGCGAGCTCTTGGTGGGCGTGAGCGAGGACCTCCTCGCCGGGGCGCGCGACGTGGTCGAGCGCACGGCTCTCCCCGACGAGGCCCTCGCGGGCCTCGTCGCCTTCCACACCGACTTCGCGCTCGCCGGCGCCGACCTCATCCGGGTCCAGGACCGCGACCTGGCCAACCTCTCGGCCCCCCTCGCCCACACCGTGCGCTCGCTGCAGCGCGCCTACGTCGAGCAGTGGGTCGAGGTCCTTCGTCGCGCGCGGCCCGGGCTCGCCCTCAGCGAGGCCCGCGTCCGGGCCCACGCGGTCTTCGGGCTGCTCAACTCGACCCCGCACAGCACCTCGCGCACTCCCGACCCCAACGTCGCGGCCCTGCTCGGTCGCATGGCGCTGGCCGCCCTGGTCGCCTAGGCGCGACCCCGTCGGGCCCGGCGCGATCGCTACGGCACGACCAGCATGCGCACCGTGTCGGTGACGGCCGCCCCGCCCGAGGCCGAGCCCGCCATCAACACCACGGCGTCGCCGCTGCGCGCGAGGCCGATGCGCTTGAGCTCGCTGATGGCGACCTCACAGAGGGTGTCGATGTCGCTCGCCGCCGAGAGCACGACCTCCTGGACGCCCCAGGAGGACCTGAGCTGGCGGGCCGTCGCCCGACTCGGGGTGATCGCCACGATGGGCATGGGCGGGCGGAACCGCGAGATGGCCCGCGCCGTCAACCCCGAGCGGGTGCACGCGACGATCGCCACGGCCTTCTCGTCCATGGCCGCGCGCCACGCGGCCCCGGTCACCGCGGCCGTGACCCGCGTCGCCTGGGTCGAGGAGGCCGTCAGGCGCTGGACGCCCAGCGAGGCGCCCCACTCCTCGTAGGGGAAGGAGCGCTCGGCCCGGCGCACGATGCGGTCCATCGTCTGGACGACCCCGACCGGGTCGTCGCCGATCGCCGTCTCGGCCGAGAGCATGACGGCGCTCGCCCCGTCGAGCACCGCGTTGGCCACGTCGGTCACCTCGGCGCGCGTGGGCATGCGCGCGTGGGTCATCGACTCGAGCATCTGGGTCGCCACCACGACGGGGCGGGCGTAGCGGATGCCCGAGCGCACGATCTCCTTCTGCAGGTGGGGGACCTCTTCGATGGGCAGGCGCACCCCGAGGTCGCCGCGGGCCACCATGATCGAGTCGGCGTGCTCGATGATCTCGTCGAGGTTGTCGATGGCCTCACCGGTCTCGACCTTGGCCATGATCATCACGTCGTCGCGGCTCAGCACCGCGCGCACCGACTCGACGTCGAAGGCCGAGCGCACGAAGCTCACGGCGAGGATCTCGAACTCCTCGTCGCGCAGGGCCTGGATCCGGGCCCGGTCGCCCTCGGTGGGCAGGCGCTCGTTCACGATCGAGCTCGGTAGGCTGAGACCCGGCTTGCCCATCACCGCCCCACCCGAGATCACCCGCGTGCGGGCCGGCGACCCGGCGCGCACGACCTCGAGGGTGACCCCGCCGTCGCCGATGTGGACCTTGTCGCCCTGGCGCAGGCGGCCGACCACGTCGGCGCGCTCGACCACGATGCGCTCGGCGGTGGAGCTCTCTTCGAGGCCCTCGGTGAGCTCGCACTCCTCGCCCACCTCGAGCACGACGGCCGACGTGCCGAACGACCCCGCCCGGATCTTCGGTCCCGGCAGGTCGACCATGATCGCGACGTCGGGGGCGGCGGCGCGCACGCGCCGCAGCCGCTCGATGCCCGAGGGGATGTCGCCGTGAGCGAAGGAGAGGCGAAAGACGTCCACCCCGGCCGCTACCAGCTCGGCCAGGCGCTCCGCGGACTCCGAGGCCGGACCGATGGTGGCAACGATCTTGGTGCGCCGCACGGGGACTCCCTTCAGGCTTTCGCGAGAGTCTACGGGAGCCCTGCGCGCGCTCTCGGCGCAGGACGGCTACCTCGCGGTAACGCTCGGGACCACCTGGACGACGACAGTGCCGTCGACGTCGACCACCCGCAGCGCCCGTCTGCGGTCCGTGAGCTCCTCGGGGCGCTCGACCTCGCGCGGCGCGCCGTCGAGCACGATGTCCCCGCGATCCAACAGCACGAGGCGGTCGACGAACTGACCGGCGAGCGAGAGGTCGTGCAGGGTCGCGAGGGCCGTGCGCCCGCACTCGACGGCCTCACGGCGCAACAGAGCGAGCAGGGTCACCTGGTGGCGCAGGTCTGGTCCGGTCGTGGGCTGGTCGAGAACCACGACCGGAGTTGCCTGGACCAGGGCCCGGACATCGACGACGCCGACGCCACGGGCGCCGTCGGCGACACCGCGAGGGCCACCACAAAGAAAGCCGAGCGTGGCGTGACGTGGCTGCATGTACGTCGCGTGCGATGTGTGGACGACGCTCGAAAACTGGTGGCGGATTCAAGGGGTTAGCGCAACTCTGGGTGAGTCAGCATTGCGTTGCTGATGAACCAAGGAGGACCGCGTGACCGGCCACCTCACCAAGGAACAACGCGAGACCGTGCGCCGGCTTCACGCACCGAGGCGTAGTGCGTCGACAGGACAGTGGGCGTGCCCGCTGGCGACCCTTTTAGGTTGGTTCGCGACCTACCCCTCCAGGCTGAGGTCGCGCTCGATCGCGGCCAGTTCCTCGGGGCTCCCTTGGATCTTGGGTCCCGTGAACCACTTGCGCGCCGACAGTCCGTACCAGATACCGGCGAAGCCAATGACCACGAGCACCGCGACCGGGGTGTAGTTGAACGACGCGGCGGTGATCGGGGTGTAGGTCGGCAGACAGAAGAGCACGCAGATCACGACCACCCAGACAATGGCGATCCAGCCGAAGACCGGCCCCCACTTGCCGAGCCGCCAGGGACCGGGGGTGAAGGCGCTCGGGTTCACCCGGCGCAAGAAGACCGGGATGAGGTAGGCGACGTAGAGCCCGATAACCGCGATGGAGGTCACGGCGCCGTAGGCGGCGCTGTTCCACCACGCCGGCAGCGTCAGGATGAAGGCACCCACGGCGCCGAACCACGCCGAGTGGACCGGCACGTGGCGCCGGCGCGAGACGTGGTGCCAGTAGGCGCTCCCGGGCACCGCGCCGTCGCGGCTGAAGGCGTAGATCATCCGCGAGTTGGCCGTCACCGAGGCGATGCCGCAGAAGTACTGGGCCCCGATCACGATCAGCACCAGCAGCTCACCCAGCGTGCGCCCGGCCTGGTACTCGAAGATGTTGGCCCACGGAACCCCGCCGGAGAAGGCGGCGTAGCTCGAGTACTTGGTCCCGGCGATCGTGACCGAGAAGCCGTGGACGAAGTGGGGGATGCCGACGCTCACCCCCACCAACAAGACGAAGCCCGCGATCCACGAGACCCAGATCGAGGTGACGATGCCCTTGGGGCCGGCGATCGCCGCGTTGTGGGTCTCTTCGGTCACGTGGGCCGAGGCGTCGTAGCCGGTGAAGGTGTACTGGGCCACGAGCAGCCCGAGGAGCATGACGTAGATCGGGGTCGCGAACCCCGACAGCCCGCTGAAGGCGTGGTAGCCGCTCGAGCCGAAGAGGAAGCCCGCGCTCTGGTGGCTGTGCGAGTGCGGCGCGACGTAGAGCACGACCACGATCACCGCCACCCCGAGCAGGTGCCACCACACCGAGACCCGGTTGAAGAGGGCGACGACGTTCACCCCGAAGGTGTTGATGAGCCCCTGGGAGAGGAGGAGGATCCCGGTCAGCACTACGACGTGGTGGTTGTCGGTCCAATCGGCGTTGCCCCCGACCAGGGTGATGAACGCCCCGACCGAGTAGCCACAGCCGAAGGTGATGCCGGCCGTGACCGCCACCTGGCCGAGGAGGTTGAACCATCCGGTGAACCACGACCAGATCGGCCCGCTCTTGCCCGGGGCGAGCTTCGCCGCCCAGTAGTAGAGGCCGCCGGCGGTCGGGAACGAGGAGCAGATCTCGGCCATCGAGAGCCCGGCGAAGAGCACGAGCCCGCCGACGAGCACCCAGCCCCAGATCATCACCGGCGGACCCCCGTGCTGGAGGCCGTAGCTGTAGAGCGTGAGGCACCCCGAGAGGATCGAGATGATGGTGAAGGAGATGGCGAAGTTCGAGAAACGACTGAGCCCTCGGTCGAGCTCTTGGGCGTAGCCCATCTGGTGGAGCCGCTCGGTGTCGCTCACCATCTCGAGCGGTCGGTCAAGACCCTCTGGCATGAGGCCCCCCTCCGTCGCGGACGCTACCGCGGTGGCGTGAGCCTACGGACGCGCGAGCCCGTGCGCAAACGGAACTTCCGAGTGCTCGCCTCGGCCGGCGCGCGGCGGGGGCCGGCCCCGGCGACGGCCCGGGGACCCCGTCCGCCCCGGGAGTACCATTCTGCGCACCAGCCGAGGGAGGCGTATGGCCAGTGCCCGCCGGGGACGTCCGACCAGAGACGAGCTGATGGCGATGATCGAGACGGGCGAGGTCGACACCGTCGTGCTCGCCCTCACCGACATGCAGGGTCGCCTCCAGGGCAAGCGGCTCGACGCCCACTTCTTCGCCGAGGAGGTGGCCGTGGCGGGCAGCGAGGGGTGCAGCTACCTGCTCGCCTCCGACGTCGACATGCGCACCGTGGACGGCTTCGCGCTGACCTCGTGGGAGCGGGGCTACGGCGACTTCGCGATGCGCCCCGACTTCGCGACGACCCGCCTGGTGCCCTGGTTCGAGCGCACCGCCCTCGTCTTCTCCGACGTCACCACCGTCGAGGGCGAGCCCCTCGCGGTCAGCCCCCGCCAGATCCTCCAGGCCCAGTGCGACCGGCTCGCGGCGCGGGGGTGGCGGGGCCTCGCGGGCACCGAACTCGAGTTCATGGTCTTTCGCGACACCTACGAGGACGCCTGGCGCGCGGGCTACCGAGACCTCACCCCGGCCAACCTCTACAACGTCGACTACTCGCTCCAGGGCACCGGTCGAATCGAGGGGCTGCTCGGGCGGATCCGGCGTGACATGCGCGACGCCGGCATGGAGGTCGAGTCCGTCAAGGGCGAGTGCAACCTCGGCCAGCACGAGATCGCCTTCAAGTACGCCCCGCTCGTGGACAAGTGCGACGAGCACAGCCTCTACAAGCTCGGCGCCAAGGAGATCGCCGCCCTCGAGGGCTACAGCCTGACTTTCATGGCCAAGTTCAACGAGCGCGAGGGCAACTCCTGCCACGTCCACCTCTCGCTGCGCGACGAGGAGGGTCGGCCGGTCTTTCCCGGCTCGGGCGAGCACGGGTTCTCCGAGACCTTCGCGTCGTTCCTCGCGGGCCTGCTCGCCCACGCCCGCGAGCTGAGCTACTTCCTCGCGCCCAACGTCAACTCCTACAAGCGCTTCGCCGAGGGCTCGTTCGCCCCGACGGCCCTGCTGTGGGGCTTCGACAACCGCACCTGCTCGTTCCGGGTGGTCGGCCACGGCCCCTCGCTGCGGGTGGAGTGTCGCATCCCCGGTGGGGACGTCAACCCCTACCTCACCGTCGCCGCCCTCGTCGCGGCGGGCCTCGCGGGCGTGGAGGCCGGTCTCGCGCTGCCCGCCCCCTTCGCGGGCAACGCCTACCTCGCCGACGCACCCCGGGTGCCCACCTCGCTGCACGAGGCCGTCGACCTGCTCGAGGCGAGCGTCGTCGCGCGCGCCGCCTTCGGCGACGAGGTCGTCGAGCACTACGTGAACGCCGGACGCGTCGAGGTCGCCGCCTTCGACGGCGCCGTCACCGACTGGGAGCGCTACCGGGGGTTCGAGAGGCTGTGAGCCACGACGTCATCAATCCGGCCACCGAGGCCCTGGTCACCACCGTCGCCGACCACAGCGCCGAGGAGACCGACGCCGCCATAACGCGCGCGTCGGCGGCTCTCGCCGATTGGCGCCGGGTCGCCCCGGCCGACCGGGCCCGGCTGCTGCGGCGCTTCGCCGAGGCGGTCGACGCCCACAACGAGGAGCTGGCCCGCCTGGAGGTCGCCAACGCCGGGCACACCATCGCCAACGCCCGCTGGGAGGCCGGCAACGTGCGTGACGTGCTCACGTACTACGCGGGAGCCGTCGAGCGCCACGTCGGCCAGCAGATCCCCGTGGCCGGCGGGGTCGACGTGACCTTCTACGAGCCGATCGGGGTCGTGGGGATCATCGTCCCGTGGAACTTCCCCATGCCCATCGCCGGCTGGGGGTTCGCCCCGGCGCTGGCCGCCGCCAACACGGTCGTACTGAAGCCGGCCCAGCTCACCCCGCTCACCGCGCTGCGCCTGGGCGAGCTGGCCCTCGAGGCCGGGCTGCCCGAGGGCGTCTTTCAGGTGGTGACCGGCGCGGGCGGGGTCGTCGGCGGGCGACTGGTCGCCCACCCCGAGGTGCGCAAGGTCTGTTTCACCGGCTCGAACGAGGTGGGCCGGTCCATCATGGAGGGCTGCGCCGCCCAGGTGAAGCGGGTCACCCTCGAGCTCGGTGGCAAGAGCGCCAACGTGGTCTTCGCCGACGCCGACCTCGAGCGGGCCGCGGCGAGCGCCCCCTACGCCGTCTTCGACAACGCCGGCCAGGACTGCTGTGCGCGCAGCCGCCTGCTCGTCCAGCGCTCGGCCTACGACCGGTTCATGGAGCTCTTCGAGCGCGCCGTCAAGGGCGTAAAGGTCATGGACCCCTCCGACGACGCCGCCGAGATGGGCCCGCTCATCTCGGCCGCCCACCGCGAGCGCGTGGCGGGCTACCTCGAGGGCGCACGCGTCGCCTTCACCGGGTCGGCTCCCTCGGGGCCGGGCTACTGGATGGCCCCGACGGTCCTCGAGACGCCCGACCGCACGGCCGCGGTCTTCACCGAGGAGGTCTTCGGGCCGGTCGTCTCGGTCGTCCCCTTCGAGGACGAGGCCGAGGCGATCGCCATCGCCAACGAGGGCCCCTTCGGACTGTCGGGCTCGATCTGGACGAGCGACGTCGGCCGGGCCTTCCGGGTGGCCCGGGCGATCGAGACCGGGACGATCTCGGTCAACTCCAACTCCTCGGTGCGCTACTCGACCCCCTTCGGCGGCTTCAAGCAGTCGGGGCTCGGTCGCGAGCTCGGGCCCGACGCCCTCAAGGGCTTCAGCGAGGAGAAGAACGTGTTCATCTCGACAGAGGAGGCGTAGTGGGCCGGCTGGACGGCAAGGTGAGCGTCATCACGGGCGCGGCGAGCGGGATCGGGCGCGCGAGCGCGCTGCGCTTCGCGGCCGAGGGGGCGACCGTCGTGGTCGCCGACCTCGCGCGCGAGGCCGGCGCGGCCCTGGCCACCGAGGTCGGCGGCCTCTTTATCGAGGTCGACGTCGCGAGCGAAGAGAGCGTCAAGGCGATGTACGACGAGGTCGTCGCCGCCTACGGCGGGCTCGACGTCATCTTCAATAACGCGGGGATCTCCCCGCCCGAGGACGACTCGATCCTCACCACCGACCTCGCGGCCTGGGACCGGGTCCAGCGGGTCAACCTGACCTCGGTCTACCTGGGCTGCAAGTACGGGATCCCCCTGCTGCTCGAGCGCGGCGGGGGCTCGGTCATCAACACCGCGTCGTTCGTCGCCGTGCTCGGCTCGGCCACCAGCCAGATCTCCTACACGGCCTCCAAGGGCGGGGTGCTCTCGATGAGCCGCGAGCTCGGCGTCCAGTTCGCCCGCCAGGGGGTGCGGGTCAACGCGCTCTGCCCGGGGCCGGTGAACACACCCCTGCTGCGCGAGCTCTTCGCCAAGGACCCCGAGCGGGCCGCGCGGCGCCTCGTGCACGTGCCGATGGGCCGCTTCGCCGAGGCCGAGGAGATCGCGAGCGCGGTCGCCTTCCTCGCGAGCGACGACGCGTCGTTCATCACCGCCTCGACCTTCCTCGTCGACGGCGGGATCCACGCCGCCTACGTCACGCCGCTCTAGCCATCGGGGGCAACGAAGTACTCGCTGAGGTACTTCTCGCCCTCGTCGCAGGCGATCGTCACCACCACGGCGTCCTCACCCAGACGATCGCGCAGCCCCCGCGCGACGATCATGTTCGCCCCGGTACTCGGGCCCACGAGCAGCCCGTGGGTCGCGGTGAGCCGGCGCATCTCGGCCACGGCGTCGTCGCTGTGGACCGAGACGACCTCGTCGACGATCTCGCGGTGGCGAGCGTAGATCGTCGGCACGAAGCCGTCGGAGATCCCCTCGATCTGGTGCAGGCCGCGCTCGCCGCACTGGATGGTGCACGACTCGGCCGGCTCGAGCGCGACGAGGCGCACCGCGGGGTTCACCGCCCGCAGGGCCTGGCCCACCCCGATGAGCGTGCCGCCGGTGCCCACGCCCATCACGAAGCCGTCGGGCACCCGCGCGGGGCCCAGCTGGCCGAGGATCTCCGGGCCGAGCCAGGTGCGGTTCTCCTCGACGTTCCACTCGTTCTGGAACTGGTGGGGGGCGAAGTAGCCCGGGAGGCGCCCCAGCCGGTCGGCCTCGGCGAGGGCGTCGTTGACAAAGAACGTCCCCACCGTGCGCACCTCGGCGCCGAAGGCCCGCGAGATCGCCGAGCGCTCCGGGCTCATCCCGTCGGGCATCACCACGATCATGCGGTAGCCCTTGACGGCCGCGATCATCGCCAGGGCGTTGCCGGTGTTGCCCGAGGAGGCCTCGACGATCGTGTCGCCCGGGGTGAGCAGACCCTCGCGCTCGGCCCGCTCGACGATGTAGCGCGCCATGCGGGCCTTGATCGACCCCGAGGGGTTCAGGTACTCGAGCTTGAGGAAGATCCCGTCGACCTCGACGAGGGGCGTGTGGCCGACCGCGTCGAGGATGGTGGCCGTGGTGTGCGTGGGCGCCATTGCCTCACCTCCCGGGACACCCCAACCTAGACCGTGGCTAGGCGATCGTCATGCCCCCGTCGACCGCCAGGTTCGCCCCGGTCACCGCGGCCGCGGCCTCCGAGCAGAGCCAGGTGATGGCCGCGGCCACCTCCTCGGGCTCGAGAAGCCGGCCGACGGGCTGGTGGGCGGCGAAGGCCGCGGGGTCGTCGAGGCCGTAGACGCGGGCCGAGGCCTCGAGCATCGCGGTGCGCGTCGAGCCGGGGCTCACGGCGTTCACCGTCACCCCGTGCTCGGCCAGGTCGATCGCCGCCGAGCGCACGAGGCCGACCACGGCGTGCTTGGAGGCCACGTAGGCCGCCAGGTGACGCAGCCCCCTCACCCCGCCGGCCGAGGCCACCGCGACGAACCGGCCCCGCCCCCGGGCCCCCTCGATCAGGGTCGGCGCGGCCGCCTCGAGGAGCCGGCGCACGCCGAGCACGTTCACGCTCCACACGGCGTCGACGGCCTGGTCCTCGAGCGCCCAGACCGGTCCGCCGGCCGCCATCACCCCGGCGCAGGCGACGGCCGCGTCGAGCCGGCCGAAGTGCAGGGTCGCCGTCTCGACCGCGAGGCGCATGTCCGAGGCGCTGCGCACGTCGCCGACCAGTCCGAGCACGGCCTCGCCGTGGCGCGCGACGACGGCGTCGAGGTCGCGCTGGGTGGCCATGGGGTAGGGCACGCCGGTCACGTCGCGGCACCGGTCGACCGCCACGACCCGGTAGCCGGCGTTCACCAACGCGTCGACGGTGGCGGCCCCGATGCCCCGCGCGGCCCCGGTGACGACGGCGACCCGGCTCATTCGCCCAGGCGCCGGAAGAAGTTGGGCGGGGCCACGACGTCGTCGCGCGAGAGCTCGGCGACGTCGGCCTTGCCCAGACCCAGCAGGGCCGCGTCGAGGCCCCCGCGCAGAATGTCGAGCACGTTCTCCACGCCGGCCTGGCCGTTCGCGGCGAGGCCCCAGAGGTAGGCGCGCCCGATCATCACCGCCCGCGCGCCGAGCGCCAGGGCCTTGGCGACGTCGCCGCCGCGGCGCACGCCGCCGTCGAGCAGCACCTCGACCTGGTCGCCCACGGCCTCGGCGACGGCGCTGAGCGCGCGCAGGGGCGCCGGGGTGGAGTCGAGGTTGTTCCCCCCGTGGTTCGACACCGAAAGGGCGCTCGCGCCGAGGTCGACGACGCGCTTGGCGTCGTCGACGCGGCTCACGCCCTTGATCATGAGGGGCCCGGCCCACGCCTCGCGCAGCCAGGCGAGGTCCTCCCAGGTGGGTGGCGTGGTCGCCATCCACTCGCCGTAGGCGGCGAAGAAGCCCGGGGCAGGCTCGCCCTCGACGGCCATGTTGGGCGTCGTGAGATCGGGCAGCCGACCCGCGCGCGCGTAGGCGTAGAGCCACCCCGGTCGCGCGAGGGCCTGAGGCGCGAGACGGGCCAGGGCCGCGAGGTCGAGCCGCTCGGGGATCCAGGGGCTCCCCCAGTCGCGCCCGTGGCTGAAGGACCAGTCCAGGGTCACGATCAGCCCCCGGGCGCCGGCGGCCCGGGCCCGCTCGAGGCGCTTCTCGATCCTTTCGCGCCCCCCGGCCCAGTAGACCTGGAAGAGGACCGGCGCGCCCGTCGCGCACACGTCCTCGAGCGAGCGGCTGGCGAACGAGCTCAGCCCCATCGCCACCCCGCGCGCGCCGGCGGCCCGGGCGACGGCCACCTCCCCCTCGGGGTGGACCGCCTGGACCCCGGTCGGTGAGAGCAGCACCGGCATCGCGATCTCGAGGCCCATGACGCTCGTGGCCAGGCGACGCTCGGGCGCGAGGCCCGCGACGTGGGGCGCGAAGCCCAGCTCGTCGAAGGCCGCCGTGTTGTCGCGCACCGAGAGGCCCTTCTCCGCGCCGGCGAGTATCGCGCCGTAGACCGAGCGCGGCAGGCGCCGTCGGGCGCGCGCCTCGGCGATCGCCACCGTCTCGAACCAGCCTCGCGCCACGCGACCTCCCGGGGCGAGACTACCGAAGGGGCCCCGACCCGACCCGGGCCGGCGCGCGCGAGTGGTCGATCGAGGGCGTCGGACGCAGCTCGACCCGGGTCGTCGCGAGCTTGCGCTCGCCGTGGCCCAAGACGCACTCGGGGTCGGGGTCGCTCGCCTCGAGCCCGGTGAAGAACTTCGCGGCCAGGCACCCCCCACGACAGGGGTCGTAGCTGTCGCAGCTCGCGCAGGCCCCCGGGGCGTGGGGCGCGCGCAGCTCGGAAAAGAGCGCGCTCTCGCGCCACACCGGCCCGAAGCCTCCACCCCGGACGTTGCCGGCCCGGAAGCGGTCGTGGATCACGAAGGGGCAGGCGTAGACGTCGCCGACCGGGTCGATCAGACAGACCACCCGGCCGGCGCCGCACAGGTTGAGCCCCTCGAGCGGCGTCCCGAGGGCCGAGAGGTGGAAGAAGGAGTCGCCGGTGAGCACGTGGGGTCGCTCGACGAGCCACGCGTGGAGGCGACGGTTCTGGGCGGCGCTGGGGCGCAGTGCGTCCCAGACCGCGACGCCCCGACCCGAGGGCCGCAGCCGCGCCAGGCGCAGCTGGGCCCCGTAGCCGCGCGCCAGCGACTCGAGCGCGTCGAGCTGCTCGACGCTCTCGCGGGTCACCACGACCGAGACCTTGAAGTCGGCAAAGCCGGCCGCGGCCAGGTGGTCCATCGCGCGCCGCGCCGCCGCGTAGCTGCCCGCGCCGCGCACCGCGTCGCTCGTGGCGGCGTCGTCCCCGTCGATCGAGACCTGGACGTCGAGGTAGTCCATCGCGGCGAGCCGCCGCGCGGCGGCGGCGTCGAGGCGGGTCCCGTTGGTCGAGAACTTCACCCCGACGCGGCGCTCCACGGCGTGCTCGACGATGTCGAAGAAGTCCCGGCGGATCATCGGCTCGCCGCCGCCGACGTTCACGTAGAAGACCCGCATCGCGGCCAGCTCGTCGATGAGGGCTTTGGCCTCGGTGGTCGTGAGCTCGTTCGGGTCGCGCCGGCCCGACGACGACAGGCAGTGCGTGCAGGCGAGGTTGCACGCGTAGGTCAGCTCCCAGGTCAGGCAGATCGGGGCGTTGAGCCCCCCCTCGAGCCGGTCGCGCAGGCCCGACTCAGCCGACACCGAGCAGCCCCCCGGCGGCCAGGGTGGCGAGGGCGCGCGCGTAGCGGGCGCGCTCGGCCGGGGCGACGAGCTCGTCCAGGGCGTCGTCGGCCGTGGCGTACTGCCCGAGGCGCACCAGCACCTCGACGAGCCCCGTCGACTTCACAAAGACCAGTCGGCGATTCCCGTGGTGGTAGGCGAGCGCCCCGAAGGTCTCGTCGCGCAACGACACCTCGGGGCTGAGCCGCCAGGGCCGCGCGAGGTCGAACGACTCGCCCGTCGCCGGCCTAGTAGACGCCACAGAGGCCATCGATCGAGATCTCCTCGACGAGCAACTCCTCGGGCTCGGCGACCTCGAGGGTCGCCTCGCCGCCCAGGGTGGGTGGGGTCACGGTGCCTCCTTCGACGCCCCATTCTGACGCGCCGACGCGCCCTGTCGGCGACGGCCCGTCGGTGGGAGACTCGGGCGTGCCCGCCCCGCCCGACCCCCACGACCACCCGATCGCGGCCGGCGCGGTCCTCGAACTCGACCCCCGCGCCCGTTTCGTCGGCGAGGAGCTCGTCGCCGGGGGCCAGCCCTGGCGGCTCCTGCGCCTGCCCGCGGCGAGCCGCGCGGCCCTCGAGCGCTGGCGCGAGGGCCGGCCGGTCGCCCCCGACGAGGGCGCCCTGGCGCGGGTGCTGCTCGAGCGCGGCCTCGTCCACCCCCGTGGCGCGGGTCCCCTCCCCCTCGACGACCTCGACGTGGTCGTGCCGACCCGGGGCATCTCCGCGTCCCTTAAGAGACTGCTCGAAACGCTCAGGGGACTCGCCGTCACCGTCGTCCTCGACGCGAGTGACGACCCCGAGGTGGCGGCGGCCTGCGCCGCGACCGGGGCCGCCCTCGTCACCCTCGAGCGCCACCAGGGGCCCTCGGCGGCGCGCAACGCCGGCGTCGCGGCGACCGAGCGACCCTTCGTCGCCTTCATCGACGACGACGTCATCCTCGACGACCCCGCCGACGCCCTGGGACGGCTGCGCGGAGCCCTCGAGGACCCGCGCCTGGGCGCGGTGGCCCCCCGGGTGGTCGGTCCGCTCGGGCGCGGTGCGCGCGCCGGCTACGAGCACCGCCACGGGGCGCTCGACCAGGGCGAGGCTCCGGCGCTCGTCGACCCCCGGGGACCGGTGAGCTTCGTGCCCAGCGCCTGTGTGCTCGTGCGCCGCGACGCGCTGGGCCGCGGGTTCGACCCGGCGCTCGCCATCGGCGAGGACGTCGATTTCGTCTGGCGCGTGCTCGACGCGGGCTGGCTCGTGCGCTACCTGCCCTCGGTCGTCGTGACCCACCCGGCCCGGCCGACCTGGCGGGCGTGGTGGCGCCAACGGCGCGTCTACGGGCTCACGAGCGCGCCGCTCGCCGAGCGCCACGCCGAGCGCCTCGCCCCGATCCGGGCCGACCGCTGGACCCTCGCGGTCTGGGGCGGAGTCCTCGCCGGGTCGCCCTCGCTCGCGGCGTCGGTCCTCGCCCGGGCCCTCGACCGGGCCCGCCGGGGGCCGCTCGCCGGACTCGATCACCCCGAGCGGGTGGCCCTGGCGGTCGTGGGGGGCAACGTCGCGCGCGCCGCCGGCCCGCTCGCGCGCGCCGCGGTGCGCACCTACGGGATCGGCCTGCTCGGCGCCGCCCTCCACCCGCGGCTGCGCCGGCGGGCCCTGGCGGTGCTCGCCCTCGGGCTCGCGTGGCGCCTGCGGGGCCGACGGGTCCGCCCCCTCGACGTACCCCTCGCCCTCCTCGACGACCTCGCCTACGGACTCGGGGTCCTCGAGGGCGCCTGGCGCCATCGCTCCCTCCAGGCGCTCGTCCCGCGGGCCACCGCGTCGCCCCCGTGGGTCGAGGTGCTCGGGCTCACCCCCGGTCCGAGCGAGTACCCCTAGCCCGGGTGCGCGAGAAGCCAGAGCGCGAGGCCCGCGCCCAGGGCCGCGACGACCCAGCGCACGGGCGCCTCGGGCGCGCGCCGGGTGATCGAGGGGCCGAGCGCGCTGCCCGCGAGCAGGCCGACGCCGAGCCAGAGCGCCGGCGCGAGGCGCACCGGGCCGAAGAGGAGGAAGGCCCCGGCCGCCACGACGTCGGCGGCGCCGAGCAGAACGTTCTTTAGCGCGTTGGCTCGCGCCAGCGTCTCGTCGAGGGCCACGCCGAGCAGGGCGAGCACCATCACCCCCGAGCCGGCGCCAAAGTAGCCGACGTACACCCCGACGCCAAAGAGCGCGACCCCCACGGCCGCCGGGTGCGACCCCCGGCGCCGGCGCACCAGCCAGGGCTGGGCGACGAGCGCCACCGCCGCCGCGAGCAACAGGTAGGGCACGACGCGCGCGAAGAGCGGCGCCGGGGTCTCGAGCAGCACCGCCACGCCCACGAGACAGCCCGCGACCACGATCGGCGCCCCACGCCCGACGCGCGCTCTTTGTCCGACGAGTTCGGGGCGCGACCCGAGCGACGAGCCGACGAGTGAGGCCGAGAGCGAGACGGCGTTGGTCACGTTGGCCGAGAGCGGCGACAGTCCGACGGCGAGCAGCGCCGGGTACGAGACGAGGGTCGTGATCCCCCCGGCCGCGCCGAGCGTGCCGGCGACCAGTCCGGCACCCACGAGCAGCGCGTCGCGCGCGAGCGCGTCCACGCGCCTGGGCCGGCGCGGCTAGAAGCGGACGACGCCGCGGACGTTACGCCCGTCGCGCAGGTCCTTATAGCCCTGTTCGACCTCGTCGATGGTGTACTCGGCGCTGACGAGCTCGTCGACGGGGAACTTGCCCTCGTGGTGCAGTCGTAGCAGTCGGGGGATCTGGAGCTTGGGGCTGAACGAGCCGAAGACCGTTCCACGCAGCTCCTGGTTCATCATGGCGAAGAGCTGGGTGTTGAGCTCGATGGTGGTGAGGTCCTTCGCCCCCAGCGAGGTCAGCACCACCACCCCGCCCTTGGCGGTGATCGAGCGGGCCTCTTCCACGAGCGCCGAGGTGAGGGTGTTCACCGTCACGATGACGACGTCGCAGTTCTTGCCCCAGGTCAGCTCGGGCAGGATGTTGAAGGCCGCGTCGAGGGTGCTGGTGGCGCCGTGGGTGGCGCCGAGCTTGCGGGCCCGCTCGACCTTGGACTCGTTGGTGTCGATGGCGATCACCGCGCGCGCACCGGACTCGATCGCCCCGAGCAGCGCCCCCGAGCCGACCCCGCCGCAGCCGATCACCGCCACGACGTCGCCGTGGCGCACGCCGCCGCGCACCACCGCCGAACCGTAGCCGGTGGCGACGCCGCAGCTGATGAGGGCGGCCGCGCGCAGGTCGAGCCACGGGTCGATCTTGACCAGCGAGGCCTCGGCGACGACCACGTACTCGCTGAAGGCGCCGACCTGGCACATGCGGTTGAGGTCCTGGCCGGCGAAGTGGTGGCGCCAGGTGCCGTCGGCGATCTGGGGGCCGGCCACGATGGTGGCCATGAGGTCGCACAGGTAGGGGCGGCCCGAGAGGCAGTAGTCGCAGCGCCCGCAGCCGGGCACGAACGAGACGGCCACGTGGTCGCCCGGCGCGAAGCCCGTCACGCCCTCGCCCACCGACTCCACGACACCCGACCCCTCGTGGCCGGCCACGATGGGAAAGACCGTGTCGCGCCCGGTGAGCATCGTGAGCAGGGCCGGGTCGAGCCCGATGCCGCCCTTGCGCAGCGTCTCGTCGGAGTAGCACATCCCGGCGAAGGCCATCTTGACCTTCACCTCGCCGGCGACCGGCTCGTCGATGTCGATCACCTCGGTGCGGAACGGACCGCCGGCCTCGGTGACGAGCGCTGCCTTGACCCTCATAATGTCCCCCTTCGGCTCGGGCGAAGCCTACCGAGCCCGGTCAGCGTCGGGCCTAGGAGCAGGTCACCTGACCCGAGGGCGTGCTGACACAGACCGTCGTCGTGGTCGAGGGGGGCGTCGTCGTCGAGGTCACCGGGGCGCCGGTGGTCGCGGAGGAGTGTGAGGTGGTCTCGGTCGTGGGCGCCGGCGGCCCGCCCGCGCCGGTCGGGGGCGTCGTCGTGGTGGCGGGACTTGTCGAGGCGAGATGGGTGACGATCAGCGCCGCGGCGAGGCCCGCCGAGAGGA
>JAKABC010000191.1 GCA_021802025.1 Actinomycetes bacterium | reverse complement strand
CTCCGCGGACGGCATGCAGCTCCTCGAGACCGACCTCGCCCGCCTAGTCAAAGAGGGCACGATCTCCTACGAGGACGCGATGGCCACCACGGCCCGCCCCAAGGAGTTGACCCGCACCCTGGAGCAACTCGAGAAAGGATTGAGCCGCTCCTAGGGGCGGAGCAGGTAGAAAGGTCACGGTGACAATTCATCGCGGCCCCACCCTCCCCTACCACGTCCTCGCCTCGGTGACCCCTTGCCCACCCGGGTGGCTGGTCCAGGGGGCGAAGATCCAGGGGGCGACCTTCGCCCCCGAGCGGCCCCGGGTCTATCGGACCTTCACCGAGATTCTGGACGAGCGGCCCGCCTACGAGCTCATCGTCGTGAACGCCCCGGTCGGATGTCGCGACCACCCGAGCGACCCGCCCCGGCACTGCGACGTCACGG
Organism: Actinomycetes bacterium; assembly: GCA_021802025.1. GTDB lineage: Bacteria > Actinomycetota > Acidimicrobiia > Acidimicrobiales > RAAP-2 > RAAP-2. Next base: position 2,663 of record JAKABC010000191.1, on the reverse strand, counting down.
CCCGCCACCTCCTCGGAGTCCGCGGCGCCGCCATCCACAACGCACCGACCCGACCCGTCCTGGCGGGCACGATGGGCTGGCGCGAGGGCGGCCTCGACGCCGTCACCGCCACCCTCCTCCCCCGATACCGCGAGGTGGCCACCGAGATGTCACCATTTCGCCAGCGGGTCGTCTTCGAGGGCAACCCCGAGCTGAGCTTCTTCCAGCTCAACCACGACACCTCGTTGCGCCGATCCAAGCGTCTCGTCGCCGGGCGGGACGAGCGCTTCGAGATTCTCAATCGACACATCCCCGGGGGCATCGGCGGACTCCTGAGTGACCCGCCGCCCGGGGTCGCGCCGCGCCACCAGCTCGACGCGCTGGCCCTACTGTGGACGGTCCGCCGCGTCTGGGGTCGCGGCGCCCGACGGATCCCCCAAGAGCCCGAGTGGGACTCCGAGGGGCTGCGCATGGAGTTCGTCTTCTAACTCCCCACCACGGCCCAGGTACGGGGCCAGCCGGCGGGCCACCACGACCAGCGCGTAGCCGACGACGATGACCTGCCACGCCCACTCCGGGAGGTTCCAGATTGGGTAGTAGTGGCCCCAGAGGTGGTCTTCTCCGGTCAGGGCGACGAGGGCGACCCACAGGGCATCGAGCACCACGTTGCGCCGTCGCAGGGCGTCGTAGAGAAACACGACGACCCCGAGCGCCCCGATGACGATGGGAATGTCGTAGAAGACGGCGAGTCCGTACGGCGTCAGGTTCGACACGAGGGCGATGTGCTCGGGGTCGAAGTAGACGAGGAACAGACCTGCGAGAGCGATAACGTCGCGCCCGAGCTGTCCCCGCAGCACCTCGACGACCAGGACCGCTACGAACACCGCCATCAGGTAGTAGCCAAAAATATTGACTTCGAAGACGAGTCGCGCGAGCAGGGCGGCCGCAACGACGGTCACGAGCCCGGCCGGGGGCAGCGCCTGGCCGCCGCGCGCCCGGCGCACCCACGCGGCAAGAGCGGCGGCCACCACCAGCGGCACCACGCGCGAGACGACGAACGAAGGGATCCCGGTGAGCCCAAGCGAAAAGACGACCGTCCCACCGTGTGGAGTGATGGCCGACCCCACCCGGCTCGAACCGAGCAGGACCGTCTTTAGTGCGCGCAGCCCACTCAGGGCGACGAACGGACCGTCGACGACCACGACGGCCGTCGCGGCACCGACGAACAGTCGACCGAGGGAGCGACGGTCGATGAGGACGATGACGGCGAGTGCCGCGAGGATCGCGAACTGCTGGGCGGTGAGGGCGAGGCCGAACAGGACCCCGGCGGTTAGGGGACGGCCCCGCAGCACCGCCCCCGTCCCGGCGAGCACGAGGGCCATCGCGAGCAGGTCCTGGGGGTGGAAGTAGTAGGTCAGGCACATCACGACCGGGGGGGTGACGGCCAGGGCGAAGCCCGTCGCGACTTCCCAGCCGGTCCCGCGACGCTCAGTCGAGCGCACCAGGTAGAGGACCCCCGCGAGGAGCGCTAGCCACATCACGAAGCCGATTCGCACGGTGGGCTCGATCGCACTCGCCCGCACCGACCAACGGAAGAGTGCGGCGAAACCGTTCGCGCACGAGGGGCCGAGCGTCCGACTCGACGGGAAGTCGACGGCGTGACCGATGCGAAGGACGGCCGCCACGAGCCCCGAGACCAGTGGGTAGAGCGGGGCGGCCAGAGCGAAGGGGTTCGCCAGCGCCATGGGGTGGTGAGGACCGGCGACGGGGTAGACGCACGACAGGCGACCGTGCTGGACGGCCCAGGTGCCGTAGACAACCTCGGAGGAGTCTCCCTCGGTCGGCCCCCCGAGGGCGGTCGCCACGAGGAGGAAGAGGATGGTCGAGCCGACCCATCCGATGACCCGGGTGAGGGGACCCACCGGCTGGTCGAGCCACGAGACCACTCGACGGGCGAGGCTCGGCCGGGTACGTCCGACGCGTGCGAGGAGCGAGCGGACCCTCATCGGATCGACGTCAGCCAGGTCACGACACTGGGACCGGCGAGGAGTGTGCCTACCGTCCCTACGGCGAGGAAGACCCCGTAGGGGACCGGCTGGCGGCGGTCGATCTTGCCCGTCGCGAGCAGAGTGACGCCGACGACCGCTCCCACCAGGTTGGCGCCGAAGAATCCCACCAGCACGTAGCGCCAGCCGAACCAGCCGAGGACGGCGCCGAGGAGCAATGAGAGCCGGACGTCGCCGAAGCCGAGAGCGCGCGGTGCCGCCAGATTGATGAAGAAGAACAAGGCGAACCACGCCACCGCGCTCACGGCCGCGATTCCCAACCGCCCCCACGCACCCTCAACGGCAGCGGCCCCGAGGAGAAGCGCCAGCACCAGGGCGAGGCCCGGGTAGACGAGCCGTTTAGGCAAGAGCAGCCGCTCGAGATCGACGGCGGCGAGGGCGACCAACGTGGCGTCTGCCACGAGTACGGCGGGTAGGACTCCCGTCGCGCCCAGGCGGGCCGCCGTGAGGGCGAAGAGGACTCCCGTCAACACCTCGATAAGGAGGTAGCGCGGCGAGATCGCCGCTCCACACGACCGGCAACGCCCGCGTAGAACCATCCACGAGATAACCGGGACGTTATCTCGTGCCGCAATTTGCGCTTCGCACGCCGGGCAGTGGGATCCGGGGCGAACGATC
>JAKABC010000190.1 GCA_021802025.1 Actinomycetes bacterium | reverse complement strand
GCACCGCCAGATGGACGGCGACCGGCCGACCAACCTGATCATGCTGGACCGGCTCACCCCCTACAGCCTGGGGGCCCTCGTCGCGCTCTACGAGCACGCCGTCTTCGTCCAGGGCGCCCTCTGGGGCATCGACTCGTTCGACCAGTGGGGGGTCGAGCTCGGCAAGCAGCTGGCCACGGCCATCGTGCCCGAGCTCCTCGGCGCGGAGGTGAGCCCCGAGCGGGACTCCTCGACGCGGGCCCTGATCGATCGGTACCGAGCGAGGAGGTCGGCGTGAGCGGTGCACAGCTGGGGATGGTGGGACTGGGCCGGATGGGCGCGAACATCGTGCGCCGGCTCCTGCGCGGCGGCCACCGGGTCGCCGCCTACGACGTGAACGCCGAGGCGGTGGCCGCCGTGGCGGCCGACGGGGCGATCGGCGCGGCCACGCTGGCCGAGCTGGTCGACGCCCTCGAGACCCCCCGGACGGTCTGGCTCATGCTGCCGGCCGCCCTCACCCAGGGGGTGCTCGAGGAGGTCGCCGGACTGCTGAGCGAGGGCGACGTCATCATCGACGGGGGCAACTCCTACTACCACGACGACGTCGACCGCGCGGCCGCCCTCGCGGCGCGGGGACTGCACTACGTCGACTGCGGCACGAGCGGCGGGGTCTGGGGGCTCGAGCGGGGCTACGCGCTCATGATCGGCGGCGAGGACTCGGTCGTCGCGCGCCTCGACCCGCTCTTCGCCACCATCGCCCCGGGCGACGACGGCACCGCGCCGACCCCCGGGCGCCCACCGGGCACGACGGCCGCGCGCGGCTACCTCCACTGCGGCCCCGCCGGGGCCGGACACTTCGTGAAGATGGTGCACAACGGGGTCGAGTACGGGATGATGGCGGCGATCGCCGAGGGTCTCTCGGTGCTGCGCCACGCCGACGTCGGGCTCCACCCGCCGACGGCCGACGCCGAGACCTCCCCGGTGCGTGAGCCCGAGTACTACCGCTACCACTTCGACCTCGCGGACGTGGCCGAGGTCTGGCGCCACGGGTCGGTCGTGAGCTCCTGGCTCGTCGACCTGACGGCCGAGGCCCTCGCCAGCTCGCCCGAGCTCGCCGAGTACTCCGGCCACGTGGCCGACTCCGGCGAGGGCCGCTGGACGCTCGAGGCGGCGATCAACGAGTCGGTGCCGGCCCCGGTGCTCGCCTCGGCCCTCTTCGCCCGCTACGAGTCGCGCGAGCGCGGCGCCTTCGCCGCGAAGGTCCTCTCGGCCATGCGCGCCGGCTTCGGCGGCCACGTGGAGAAGCCCGCGTGAGCCTCGAGCTGCGGGTCCTGCCCGATCCCGAGGCCCTCGCCGAGGTCGCCGCTGACTGGCTGGGCGAGGCGCTCGAGGCGCGACGGGCCGAGCGCACCCCCGTCTCGCTCGCCCTCTCGGGCGGGACCACCCCCTGGGCGATGGTCGCCCACCTGCGCGACGTCGTCCCCTGGCGCGAGGTCGAGGTCTTCCAGGTGGACGAGCGGGTTGTGCCGGTGACGAGCGAGCTGCGCAACTGGCGTCACCTCGAGGCCGGACTCGGCGACTCCGGGGCGCGACTCGTCGCGATGCCCGTCGACGAGCCCGATCTCGAGGCCGGCGCCCATAGCTACGCCGAGTCGCTGCCCGAACGGCTCGACGTCGTGCACCTCGGGCTCGGGGCCGACGGCCACTGCGCCTCGTTGGTGCCCGAGGACCCGGTGCTCGGGGTCGTCGACCGCGCCGTCGCCCTCACGACCCACCCCTACCAGGGTCACCGGCGCATGACCTTGACCTACCCCACCGTGAACGCCGCGCGCCAGATCCTCTGGCTGGTCAGCGGCAAGGACAAGCGCGAGGCGCTCACGCGCCTCCTCGAGGGCGACCGCTCGATCCCCGCCGGACGTGTCGTCGCCGAGTCGCAGGTCGTCTTCTGCGACGCGGCCGCCCGCGGGGCGTAAGGAGAGCCCATGGCCAGTGCCCGTCCCCGGCCCGAGGACCACGTCATCGTCATCTTCGGGATCACGGGCGACCTCGCCCGACGCAAGATCATCCCCGGCCTGTACCACCTGGCCGCGGCGGGCCTGCTGCCCCCGAACTACCGGATCGTCGGCTGCGCGCGGCCGTCGTCGAAGATGAGCGACGACGAGCTGCGCGCCTACGCCTTCGACGCGACCTGTCAGTTCGCCACCGAGAAGCCCGACGAGGCGGGCTGGGCCGCCTTCGCCACCAACCTGCTCGCCGCGATCGACCCCGACGACGGCCCCGACGGCCTCCCCCAGGTGATGGCGCGCGCCGAGGCCGCCATCGGTGGTGAGCCCCGGCGCCTCTACCACCTGGCCATCCCGCCCGACGCGATGCGCCAGGTGATCGAGATGCTCGGCCAGAACGGCCTCAACGAGCGGGCCCGGATCATCTGCGAGAAGCCCTTCGGCACCAACCTCGCCTCGGCGCGCGAGCTCAACCAGGAGATCACCCGCCACTTCGACGAGAGCCAGGTCTTTCGCATCGACCACTTCCTCGGCAAGGAGTCGATCGACAACATCCTGGCCCTGCGCTTCGCCAACGAGCTCTTCGAGCCCCTCTGGCGGCGCAACCACGTCCGCTACGTCCAGATCGACGTGCCCGAGACCCTCTCGATCGAGGGCCGGGGCGCCTTCTACGAAGAGACCGGGGCCTTCAAGGACATGGTCGTCACCCACCTCTTCCAGGTGCTCGGACAGATCGCCATGGAGCAGCCCACCTCGCTCACCGCCAAGCCCCTGCGCGACGAGGTCTCCAAGGTCTTCGAGACGATGCGCCCGCTCGACCCGCGCGAGGTGGTGCGCGGGCAGTACGAGGGGTACCGCGACGAGGACGGTGTGGCGCCGAACTCGACCACCGAGACCTTCATCGCGCTGCGCGCCTGGGTCGACAACGCCCGCTGGATGGGGGTGCCCTTCTACCTGCGCACCGGCAAGCGCATGGCCCAGAGCCGCCAGATCATCACCCTGGGGCTGCGCGAGCCGGTGATGGAGATCTTCCCCGAGCTCAAGGCCAACCCCAACCGCGACTCGAACAAGCTGATCATCGACTTCAAGGACCCCGGATCGATCCACGCGGAGTTCCTGGCCAAGCAGCCCGGCCCGGAGATGGTGCTCGGCACG
>JAKABC010000018.1 GCA_021802025.1 Actinomycetes bacterium | reverse complement strand
GCCGTAGGTGGTCGAGCAGAACGCCTGGATCTCCTCGGGCGTGCCGGGCTCTTGGGCGCCGAACTGGTTGCAGGGGAAGCCCAGGACGCTGAAGCCCCTCTCGGCGTAGCCCTCGTGGAGCCGCTCCAGCCCCTCGTACTGGGGCGTCAGGCCGCATTGGGACGCCACGTTCACGATGAGCACGGGGCGGCCGCGGTAGGGGTCGAGCGAGGTCGGCTCGCCCGAGAGGGTGCGCAGGGGGGCGTCGTAGATGGTCATGGTCGGACCCTAGCGGCCCCCGAGAGGATCGACCCGTACGCTGGTCGCGTGTTCGCCCTCGTCATCGACGACGGGGCCCTCGTCTGGCGCGAGCGGCCCGACCCCGTCCCCGGTCCGGGCGACGTCGTCGTCGAGGTGGCCGCGGCCGGGCTGAACGCCGCCGACCTCCTCCAGCGCCGCGGCCTCTACCCCGCCCCGCCGGGCGTGCCCGCCGACGTGCCCGGCCTCGAGCTCGCGGGTCGCGTGGCCGCGGTGGGCGACGGGGTCGACGCGTCGTGGGTGGGGCGCACGGTGGCGGCCCTCACCGGTGGGGGCGCCCAGGCCACGCACTGCGTCGTGCCGCTCGAGCACCTCCTCGCGGTGCCCGAGGGCGTCTCGCTGATCGAGGCCGGGGGCTTCCCCGAGGCCTTCTGCACCGCCCACGACGCCCTCGTCACCCAGGCCGGACTCGGTGCGGGCGAGCGTCTTCTCGTGACCGGGGCCGCGGGCGGGGTGGGCGGTGCGGCCGTGCAGATCGGTCGGACGCTCGGGGCGCACGTCGTCGCGCTCACCCGCAACCGGCGCCACGACGACGCGCTGCGCGCCCTCGGGGCCGACGAGGTGGTGGGCGTCGACGACCTCGCCGGCTCCGAGCCCGTCGACGTCGTGCTCGAGCTCGTGGGGGCGGCGACGCTGCCCGCGGCGCTGGGCCGGGTGCGTCGACGCGGGCGCGTCGTCGTGGTCGGGGTGGGCTCGGGCGCCCGGGTTGAGCTCGACCTGCTCGCGGTGATGGCCTCGCGACTCACCCTCACCGGCTCGACCCTGCGCAGCCGCACGCGCGTCGAGAAGGCCGACGTGGTCGCCCGCGTCGAGCGCGACCTCGGGCCACGCTGGCGCGCCGGGGAGCTGCGCGTCCCGATCGCCGAGGTCGTCGACGCGCGCGAGGGAGAGCGCGCCTACGACGCCTTCGCCCGGCCCGGCAAGTTCGGCAAGGTCGTGCTGAGAGTGGGGCCGGCGTGAGGGGGTCCGTGCCCCACCCGTCGCGGCTCGACCCCACGCGCCCGGACTACGACGCGATCCTGGCGGCGCACGACGCGGCCGTGCGTGCCGGTGAGTCGACCTACCGGGACCCCTCGACCGGGCTCACCGTCCTCACCGCCGCCACCCACCTCGCCCGCGGCGAGTGCTGTCTCAGTGGCTGTCGCCACTGCCCGTACCTCGACGACTAGAGGGCCGAGGCGAGCGGGGTGTAGTCGAGCCCCAGGGACTCCGCGACCGGTCCGTAGGTGACCCGACCGTGGACCACGTTCACGCCCTCGGCGAGCGCCGCGTCGGCCGCCACGGCGCCGCGCCAGCCGCGCTGGGCCAGTTCGACGACGTAGGGCAACGTCGCGTTCGAGAGCGCGCGAGTGGAGGTGGCCGGGACGGCTCCGGGCATGTTGGCCACGCAGTAGAAGATCGAGTCGTGGACCGCGAAGACGGGGTCGGAGTGGGTCGTCGGGCGCGTCGCCTCGAAGCAGCCCCCCTGGTCCACGGCGATGTCCACGAGCACCGACCCGGGCTTCATCTGGGCCACCAGGTCGTTCGAGACGAGCTTGGGGGCGCGCGCACCCACCACGAGCACCGCGCCGATCACGACGTCGGCCTCGCGGCACGACTCTTCGATCGAGAGGACCGACGAGGCCAGCGTCGCCACCCGGCCGTCGAAGACGGTGTCGACGTGGCGCAGCCGCTCGAGGTTCTTATCGAGGACGGTCACCTCGGCGTGCAGTCCGAGGGCGATGGTCGCGGCCGACATCCCCGACACGCCCGCGCCGATGATGACGACCTTCGCCGGCGCCACGCCCGGCACCCCCGAGACGAGGGTCCCGTGACCGCCGCCGGGGCGCATGAGGTGGTGGGCCCCCATCATCGGGGCCATCCGACCGGCGACCTCGCTCATCGGGGCGAGCAGGGGCAGGCTGTGGTCGGCCAGGCGCACCGTCTCGTAGGCGATGGCCACGTTGCCGGCTTGAACCAGTGCGTCGGTGCACTCACGGCTGGCGGCGAGGTGCAGGTAGGTGAAGAGCACCTGACCCTCGTGCGCCGACAGGCGGTGGTACTCCGCGGCGACGGGCTCTTTGACCTTGAGCACCATCTCGCTCTCGGCCCAGACGTCGTCGGCCTGGTCGACCAACGTGGCACCGTTGGCCGCGTACTGCTCGTCGGGGATCGACGAGCCGAGGCCGGCTCCCCGCTCGACCAGCACCCGGTGACCGAGGCTGGTGAGCTCCCTCGCCCCGGCCGGGGTCAGGGCGACCCGCCCCTCGTCGGTCTTGATCTCGGTCACGACTCCGATGATCATCGTCGATCACCTCTCACTCTCCGGGTGCGGCGCACCCACTCAGGGACGATCAGAACTCGATGTTGTGCATCACGTGCTTGATGCGCGTGTAGTCCTCGAAGCCGTACACCGAGAGGTCCTTGCCGTAGCCCGAGCGCTTGTAGCCGCCGTGGGGCATCTCAGCGACGAGCGGGATGTGGGTGTTGACCCACACGCAGCCGAAGTCGAGGTCGCGGGTCATGCGCATCGCGCGCGAGTGGTCCCGGGTCCACACCGACGAGGCCAGGCCGTAGTCCACGCCGTTGGCCCACTCGACCGCCTGGGCCTCGTCGGTGAACTTCTGGACGGTGATCACCGGGCCGAAGATCTCGTTCTGGATCATCTCGTCGTCCTGGTGGAGGTCGGCGACGACCGTCGGGGCGAGGAAGTAGCCGGCGTCGCGCACGCGCTCGCCGCCGGTGACGACCGTGGCGTGGGGCGGACGGCGGTTCAAGAATCCGGTGACCCGCTCGAACTGGTTGGCGTTGTTGACCGGACCGACGAAGGCGTCCTCGTCCTCGGGCGCGCCCACGACCGTCTGGCGGGCCTCGGCGGCCAGGGCGTCGACGAAGTCGCCGTAGACCCCCGCCTCGGCCAGCACGCGGGTCGCGGCGGTGCAGTCCTGGCCCGCGTTGAAGTAGCCGGCGATCGCGATGGCCGAAACGGCGGCCTCGACGTCGACGTCGTCGAACACGACCACGGGGGCCTTGCCTCCGAGCTCGAGGTGCACGCGCTTGAGCCCCTTGGCGGCCGAGCCGGCCACCTCGCTCCCGGCGCGCACCGACCCCGTGATCGAGACCATCGCCGGCGTGGGGTGCTCGACCAGCGCGCGACCGGTGTCGCGGTCGCCGCAGATCACGTTGAAGACCCCCGCCGGCAAAACCTCGGCCATGAGCTGGGCCAAGAACAGCGTCGAGACCGGGGTGGTGTCGCTCGGCTTGAGCACCATCGTGTTGCCGGCCGCGAGGGCGGGGGCCCACTTCCAGGTCGCCATCATCATCGGGTAGTTCCACGGGGTTACCGCCGCGCACACCCCGACCGGCTCACGCCGGACGTAGCTGGTCATCCCCTCCATGTACTCGGTCGCGCCGCGACCCTCGAGCAGGCGGGCGGCCCCGGCGAAGAAGCGGATCTGGTCGAGCATCGGCGGGATCTCCTCGGCCAAGGTGACGGCGACGATCTTGCCGGTGTTCTCGGCCTCGAGCGCCACGATCTCGTCCTGGCGCGCCTCGATGAGGTCGGCGATCCGCAACAGCATGAGCGCGCGCTGCGAGGGAGTCGTGCGCCGCCACGCGCCGAAGGCGCCGGCCGCGGCCGCAAAGGCCCGGTCCACGTCCTTCTCGTCGGACACGGGCGTCTCGGCGAAGGGTTGACCGGTGACCGGACTAATCAACTCCGCGTAGCGGCCACTGGAGGGCGCTACCGACTCGCCACCGATGAAGTTCTCCAGACGACGCATGCTCTCTCCTTGGCTCGCGCCGCCCCCTCGCGGCGTCCCTCGTCACTCTGCCAGATGGCCCCGGACCGGCGCAAACCGGGATTGTGAAAACAGTCGCAAAATCGAAATTTGACGCCGGTATTCGTCGTTGGGGCCTGCTATGCTTCCAATATCCGTTGCGCGGTGGCCTCATCACCGCGCGGGGGAATGTCCAATGCCAGCAGCCAAAGCACCGCGAAAGGGCCGTTCGGGCGTCGAACGCCTGGCCCCAGACCCCGCCAGCGGGGGCCCGGCAACGCTCGACGACCTCGACCGCAGGATCATCACGCTCCTGCAAGAGGACGGTCGTCGCGCGTACGGTGCCATCGCCGCCGAGGTCGGCCTCTCCGAGGCCGCGGTGCGCCGACGCGTGCAGCGACTCCGCGACACCGGGGTCATGCAGATCGTCGCGATCACCGACCCGCTCCAGCTCGGCTACGGCCGGGAGGCGCTGGTGGGTATTCGCGTCCACGGCGACGTGCGGCTGGTGGCGGACAAGGTGGCGGCGATCGAAGAGGCCAACTACGTCGTGATGACGGCCGGCAGCTTCGACATCATCGCCGAGGTGATCGCCGGGGACGACAACGCCCTGGTGCACCTCCTCAACGACGCGATCCGCTCGATTCCGGGCGTGACCGAGGTCGAGACCTTCGTGTACCTGAAGCTAGCCAAGCAGACCTACGCCTGGGGGACCAAGTGACATTGAACGACACCATCACCGACGGCATCACCGTCGCCGACGAGAGACATCCGAGCCACGGCTACTCCGAGCGCGCCCGGCGCCACCTGTGGCTGCAGATGTCGAGGATGGGCGCCTACGACGAGCACAACGAGATCCCCATCATGGTCCGGGGCAAGGGCACCCGCGTCTACGACGCGAACGGGACCGAGTACATCGACGGCCTCTCGGGGCTCTTCACCAACACCATCGGCTACGGCCGGCCCGAGATCGCCGAGGCCGCCGCGCGTCAGATGAACGAGCTCCACTTCTTCCCGCTGTGGACCTACGCCCACCCCCGGGCCATCGAGCTCGCCGAGCGGATCGCGTCCCTGGCCCCGGGCGACCTCAACCGGGTGTTCTTCACCACCGGCGGTGGCGAGGCCAACGAGAGCGCGTGGAAGCTCGCCCGCCAGTACCACCGGATCCGCGGTGACGTGGACCGCTACAAGGTGATCAGCCGCGACGTGGCCTACCACGGCACCACGATGGGGGCGCTCACGATCACCTCGCTCGACCCCTACCGCGACCCCTTCCAGCCCCTCGTGCCCGGGGCGGTCAAGGTCCCCGCGACCAACTTCTACCGCACCCCGGTCCACGGCGACGACCCCCAAGCGTTCGGCCTGTGGTCGGCTCAACAGATTGAAGAGGCGATCCTGCGCGAGGGTCCCGAGACCGTGGCGGCCGTCTTCCTCGAGCCGGTTCAGAACGCCGGCGGCTGCTTCACCCCGCCGCCGGGCTACTGGCAAGCGGTGCGCGAGATCTGCGACCGCTACGGGGTCCTGCTCGTCTCGGACGAGGTGATCTGCGCCTTCGGACGGATCGGCACGTGGTTCGGCGGCCAGAAGTACGACTACGTCCCGGACATCATCACCGCCGCCAAGGCCCTCACCGCCGGCTACGCCCCCCTGGGCGCGATGATCGTCTCGGACCGGGTCGCCGAGCCGTTCCAGGACGAGAACACCGCCTTCTTCCACGGCTTCACCTGGTCGGGCCACCCGGTCTCGTGCGCCGTCGCGCTCGAGACCCTGCGGATCGTCGAGGAGGAGAAGCTGCTCGACAACGTGCTCGCGAACCAGGACTACTTCCGCGACAGCCTCGAGGCCCTCAAGGAGATCCCGATCGTCGGCGACGTGCGCGGCACCGGCTACTTCTGGGGCGTCGAGCTGGTGAAGAACCAGGCGACCAAAGAGACCTGGAGCGGCGAGGCGGCCGAGCGGCTGCTGCGCGGCTACGTCTCTAAAGAGATGTTCCGCCGAGGGCTGATCTGTCGCAGCGACGACCGGGGCGACCCCGTCGTCCAGCTCGCCCCACCCATCGTCTGCACCCGCGAGGACATCGACGAGATGGTCGGGATCTTGCGCGAGGTCTTCTCCGGCGCCGCCCAGCTGACCTTCTAGCGGTGCGCCCGCCGCGGTCCCTGTGGTGGGACGGCCTCGAGGGCCCGGTCGTCGCCCGGCCGGCCCTCATCGACCACCTCGACGTCGACGTCGTGGTGGTCGGCGGTGGCTTCACGGGGCTGTGGTGCGCGCGCGAGCTCGTGCGTCGCGACCCGGCGCTGTCGGTCGCCGTCGTGGAACAGGCCGTCTGCGGGTTCGGCGCCTCGGGGCGCAACGGGGGCTGGGCCACGGCCCTCTACCCCCTGAGCGACGCGGCCGTCATCGAGCGTGACGGCCATGACGCCCTCGTCGAGTTGCGCGCGGTCCTGCGCCGCGCGGTCGACGAGCTCGGCGCCGCGCTGGCCGAGGACGGCGTCGACGCCCACTACCTCAAGGGCGGCTCACTGACCTTCGCGCGCAGCGAGATCCAGGCGGCACGCCTGCGCGCCCAGCTGGCCGAGGCCCGCGACCTCGGTGACACCGAGGCGGACCTGGCCTGGCTCGAGGGCGACGAGCTCAGCGCGCGCGCACGGGTGCAGGGCGCGCGCGGCGCCCTCTTCACCCCCCACAGCGCGCGCGTCCAGCCGGCCCGCCTGGTCCGGGGGCTCGCCGAGTCCGCCGAGCGCCACGGGGTGCGGATCTTCGAGAACACGCGGGTCACCCGGGTGCTCGGGCGTCGCGGACGGCGCCGGGCGACCGCGGTGACCGCGGGCGGGACGGTCCACGCCGAGGTCGTGGTGCGCGCCACCGAGGCCTTCACCCCCGGTCTGCCCGGCGAGCGGCGCACCCTCGCCCCGCTCTACTCGCTCATGGTCGCGACCGAGCCGCTCGGCCCCGCGTTCTGGTCGAGTGTCGGCTTCGCCGGACGCGAGACCTTCGCCGACGACCGCCACATGATCATCTACGGTCAGCGCACCGCCGACGACCGGATCGCCTTCGGCGGACGAGGCGCCCCCTACCACTTCGCCTCGGCGGTCGAGGAGCGCTTCGACGAGGACCCGCGGGTCTTCGCCCTGCTCGAACAGACCCTGCACGACCTCTTCCCCGACCTCGAGGCCGGCCTCACCCACCGCTGGGGCGGACCGCTCGCCATGCCGCGGGACCTCTCGCCCTCGGTCCGCTACGACCCCCAGACCGGCCTCGCGAGCGCCGGCGGCTACACCGGCGACGGCGTCGTGATGAGCTACGTCGCCGCGCGCGCGCTGGCCGACCTCATCGCGACCCCCGAGGTCGAGACCGACCTCACCGGCCTGCCCTTCGTCCACCACCGCCCGCGCCGCTGGGAGGTGGAGCCCCTGCGCTGGATCGGCATCAACGTCGGGCTCTCCCTGGGGGCCTGGGCCGACCGGGTCGAAGAGACGGGGGGCCGACCGAGCCGCGCCGGGACGCTCCTCGCTCGCCTCCTGCCGAAGTCCCCCTAGCGCAGGATGTTGACCGCGCGGGCGGCCACGACCGAAATCGTCGTGATCGACACCAGCGACTCGCCGAGGAAGAGCAGTTTGGCCACCGGCGACAGGGGCATCGCGTCGGCCGGGGCGAAGCTGGTCCCGTTGGCGAAGGACGTGTAGAGGTAGTCGATGAACCGCGGGCGCCACCCCGGCGGCGCGAGGTCGGGGTTCTCCATCTGGGGGAACTGGACGTCGGGGTAGGGACGGCCCCCGCCCGCGCGCCGTCCCGGTCCGCCCCGGTCGACCTCCCAGAGCCAGAGGGCGTAGACGATCACGTTGGTGAGCCAGATCGCCACCGCCGAGTAGATGAGCGCCCGACCCTGGTTGACGGCGTGGTCGAGGAGGCGCCGGACGAGCAGGACGACGGTGGCGACGTTGGCGAGCGTCACCAGACCGAGCAGGCCGATCGACGTCGCGCGCACCCAGGGCGCCTCGTCGGGGCGACGGTGGCGACGGGCCGACAGCGGGATCAGGGGCAGGGCGATGAGGACGGGCAGGAGCCACCGGGGACCCACGACCAGGCGCGCGGGAAGCACCAGGTAGAGCACGATGCAGGCGATGAGGGCGAGCGCCGCCGGCCAGTGCGGCTCGGGTCGCGCGTCGGCTCCCACGTCAGTTGACGGTGGCTGCCCCACCGGCGAGCAGGCCCCGGGGTAGGAGGATCGAGCCGAGTCCGGCCGAGTGCAAGAGCCGGGCCACCTCGCGCGGCGCGACCCGCGCGATCGGCCCGACCGAGGGGATCGAGACCACCGCGGGCGCGTTGTAGGCCTGCACGCTGGCGCTCAGCGTCGAGGTCTGCCCGCCGGCGCTGACGGTGAGGGCGGTCGCGGTGAGCTCGCCCTCGCTACCCACGGTGATCGACCAGTCCACGGTCCCCAGGCGCGCGGTGGTCGAGCGGCCCGCGAACAGTGGTGTCAGCGCCGCGTGGGCGAAGTCGTAGGTGTAGGTGGTGAGGTAGCCGTCGTGGGACACCGTGCGCGAGTGGTAGCCCGAGATGAGGGCGAGGTCGGGCTTGGTGAGTTCGAGGGAGAGCCCGAAGAACGGGAGGGTCGGTGTCGACACCTGGTACCACGGACCGGTGCTCTCGGCCGCCGAGCGCAGGTAGAGGTGGCGTCCGGTGAGCACGACGTTGAAGGCCTCCCCGGCCGCTGAGAGCCCCACCGTCGCCACGCCCGTGGCGTCGGCGTTGCGGAAGTCGACCGTGAGGTTGACCGACGCCTGCAGGGTCGAGGACGCCGCCGAGATGACCAGGTGCGCCGTCTTCGGGGGGAAGCCGTGCAGGGCCAGCGGGTCGCGCGTCACCCCCCCGGGATTCGGGTCGGTCGCGGCCAGCACCACCCCGAGCACCGTGAGGGCGAGGGCCACGACGGCGACCGCGGTGGCGGCCAGTCGACGGTTCCTCATGGCGCCACCCTAGGGTCCGGTCGCCGGGGCTACGAGCGCTCGTTGAGCAGTGCGACGAGCTGGTCGGTCGCCACGTTGCGCCCCGACGCGAGGAACCCGATCCGCCCGGTCGCGTCCTCGCACAGCTCGAGCGCGATGGCCGCGTAGGCGATCGCCGAGGATCCCTCCATGACCAGGCCGTGGCGCAGCGCGACGTCACCCACCGCGCGGCGAATCTCGCCCTCGGGCACCAAGACCAGGGGCACGCCGGCCTTGGCCACGATCTCGTTGGTGATCGCCCCGTCGTCGCCACCCCCGGCGAGCCCGTCGGCGATCGTCGGGCGGTGCACCACCTCGGCCATGGACTGGCCGCGCAGGACGTGGTAGAGGGCGGCGCTCTCCTCGGGCTGGACCCCGGTGAGGCGCACGTCGCCGCGGCCCCTCGACTCGAGGGTGAGGATCGAGCCCGAGAGGAGCCCGCCCCCGCCCACCGGCACGACGACGTGCTCGAGATCGGGGGCCTGGACCAACATCTCGTCGAGCACCGTGGCCTGGCCGGCGATGACGTCGGGGTCGTTGAAGGGTGAGACGAAGCGGATCCCGCGCGACGCGGCCAACTCCTTCGCGTGGGCCTGCGCCTCGTCGTAGGACGAGCCGTGCTGGATCAGCTCGACGTCGTAGGTGCGCAGCTTGTGGACCTTGGCGGCCGAGGCGTTCGCCGGCACCACGACCGTGGCGCGCACCCCGAGCAGGGTCGAGGCGTGCGCGACCCCCAGCCCGTGGTTGCCGGCGGAGGCCGTGATGACCGCCCCGCTCGGGTCGTCGCGGTGGGCGGCGTCGATGGCCACGAGCGCCCCGCGGATCTTGAACGAACCGGTGACCTGGAGACCCTCCAGCTTGGCCCGCACCGGCCGCTCCCCTATCCACAGGGTCACGGTGGGTGTGGGCTCGAGGTGCTGGGCGACGAGCTCTCGGGCCCGCTCGAGCTGGTCGTTCGTCGGGGCCGACACGTCGCTCACCATCGGGGCCACACTAGCGAGGCCCCGATGGCCCAATTTCTACCCTCAGGTAAGGTCGGCCCGTGCCGTCGGTCGCCGCCGCGCTGGTCGCCGGATCCCTCGCCTTCGTCGGCGCCACCGCCGACGACCTATCCGCCCTGAGCGCCCAGCTCGCCCTGACCGAGCCGGCGCGGCGGCGTCGGGTGCGTCGAGCCCAGGCCGTGGGCGTCGCGGTGCTCGCCGCCCTCGCGGTCGTGCTCGGCGAGACACTGCGCGCGGTGCCCCTCGCCTGGTTCGCTCTCCTCGCCCTCTTTCCCCTCGCCTTCGCGGTCCGGGCGTGGTCGACGCGCCACCACGAACGCACCGCCCGCCGCCGCGGCGCGCTCGCGACGGCCCTCGTCACGGTCTCGGCGGGGGGCGACGCCGTGGCGGTGTGGACGCCCCTCGTGCGCGGAAGCGACGCGGCGCGCCTCGTCGTCGTCGCGGCGGCGTTCCTCGTCTGGGAGCTCATCGGACTCGGCGCGGCCACCGGACTCGCGCGTCGTGATCGAGCGCGACGCTGGGTCGGGGTCGCCACCGCGCGGGGCCGCCCGATCCTCTACGTCGCCCTGGCCGTTCTCATCCTCGTCGAGTGCCACACGCTTTAACGAGCCACCGGTAGCGTGGCCTGATGGCCCGGCGCGACGCGGAGGTGACCCTCCGCCGTCTCACCGTCATCGTCGGCCTGCAGTGGATGGGTGCGACCTTCGGCCTGCCCCTCCTGCCCCTCTTCCTCGAGCACCGCGACGGGACCCCGGCCGTGATCGGTCTGATCATGGCCGCGTTCTTCGCCGCCGGGGTCGTCACCCAGTTCGCCTTCGGGCACCTCGCGGACCGGTTCGGGCGCCGCCGCGTGCTCGTGGGCAGTCTCGTCGTCTACGCGTTCGCCTCGATGACCTATCTCCTCCCGGTGTCGGCCCCGTGGCTGGCGCTGACGCGCGCGGTCCAGGGAGCCACCGCCGGTTCGATCGAGGTCGCCTCGCTGGCGGCCGTCGCCGCGCTCGTCCCCGAAGCGCGCCGGGGACGCGCCGTCTCGCGCATCCTCGCGGCCCAGCTCTTCGGCATCGCCATCGGGCCGGTCGCCGGCGTCGTGGCGACGGTCCACGATCTCGGGTGGGCCTTCTTCGCCACGGGGCTGGTCAGCCTCGGGGTGGCCGTGGTCGCCGCGCGCACCGACCTCGGGGATCGCCGGGCCCCCCACGACGAGCCGCTGCCCCCCCTGCAGTGGAACCCCCGGGTCGTGGGTTCACTCGTCGCGGCGAGCGCTTCGGGGTTGACGATCGGCGTCTACGAGGCCTGCTGGACCCTCTTGATGCACGCGCACCACGCGTCGACCCTCCAGATCCGCCTCAGCTGGACGTTCTTCGGCCTGCCGTGGATCGTCCTCGCGCGCTTCGGCGGGTGGCTGGCCGACCACGCCGACCGACGGTTCGTGGCGCTCGCCGGCCTGGTGAACGGGGCGCTCTTCCTCGCGCTCTACCCCCACATCCACGACCCCGACGTCATGCTCGGCGTCGGGTCGCTCGAGTCGATCGGCGCCGCCTTGTCGGTCCCGTCGGTCTCGTCGATGCTGAGCCAGGGTGCCGCCTCGCGCGAGCTCGGCCGTCGCCAGGGCCTGTACGCGACCTCCAACACCGCGGCGCTCGCGCTCGCCGCGGCGACCTCGGGCTTCTTGTTCACCCTCAACGAGGCGCTGCCCTTCAGCGTGGTGGCGACCCTCTCCACCGGCCTGGCCCTGGCGGCCCTCTACCGGTGGCGGGCGGTGCCCGGGCGGGTGAGCGACCCCGTTGCTACGACAGCCAGACCTGGTCCCAGCGCGACGCGTCCGCGTCGGGACTGAGCGCCCGGGTCCGGCCGTCGGCCGCCGTGGCGTAGGCCCAGTTCTGGACGTTCGAGCGCGCCGCCCAGGCGTTCACGGTCGTGTCGAGCCACAGGTAGGGGATGTCCTTGGCGAAGCGGACGTTGACGTTCTGCCACGCGGCGCGCTCCGCCTCCGACCCCTGCGGGGAGGCGAGGGCCTTGAGCATGTTCGCCATCACCTCGCCGTCGGCCTGGTGGGCGAAGTTGACCGCACCGGGGAAGCGCGTCCCCGCGGGCAGCGAGGTGAGGCCCAGTCCGCCCTGGGCCGGCGAGGCCGTCGCGCTGAGCGAGAGGAACCACACGTAGTTCAGTCCGGGGTCCACGCCGCCGAACTGGGTCCACACCGCGCAGTCGTACTGGCCGTAGATGACGTTGTTGATGAGCTGGCTCGTTACCAGCGGGCGCGAGGTCACCTGGATGCCCACGGCGGCCAGCTGCTGCTGGAAGAAGGAGAAGGCCTGCTGGCTCGCGGCGTCGCCCGAGACGATGTCGATGACGAAACTGACCTTGGAGACCTTGTGCTGCTTCTTGTAGGCGGTGACGAGCTCTTTCGCCTTCTTCGGGTTGTACGACGGGTAGTGGGGGTTGGAGTAGTAGGGCGACGAGCGGCGATAGAGCCCGTCGGCGACGGTCCCGACGCCACCGTCGATGACCTTGAAGTACGCGTTGCGGTTAAGGGCCATGGCGCAGGCCTGGCGGATCGTCAGGTCGTTCAAGACGGGCTTACGCGTCGTGTCCCACTGGAGGCTCGAGGGGTTAACCGCCCCCAGCGTCCCCTTCCAGTCGGCGTCCTGGACGGCCGTGGGGACGGCCTGGCCCTGCTTGATGTAGCTGAGCGCCCCCGGCACGGTGGGCGCGAACTCGCCGGCCCAGGCGAAGTACTGGTTCATCGTGCCCGTCGTATTCAAGATGAGCATGTTCAACGCCGGGTCCCGGGGCGCGTGGATGTCGGTGAGGACGCTGATGCCCGAGGTCTTCTCCAGCTGGGCGATCTGGGAGCCCACGTTCTGCAATGCGATGTCGACCGAGCCCGACTGCAGGGCCTGGTTGCGCGAGGCGGCGTCGGGGATGATCTTGAAGGTGACGCCGTCGAGGTAGGGGAGCTGGCGGCCGTGGGCGTCCTTGCGCCAGTAGTGGGGGTTCCTCTTCCACACCGACTGGACGTTGAGGTCCCACGACTCGACCATGAACGGCCCGGTCCCGATCGGGTTCCCGGTGTAGGTCGAGGCGAAGGACGAGGGGTGGGCCATGTAGGCGATCTGCTGCTCGGCCAACTGGATCGGGAAGGTCGAGAAGGGCACGACGAGCGTGTACTTCACCGTGTAGGCGTCGAGGGCGGTCACCGAGGTGATGATCGGCTGGATGGCCAGGCCCACGGTGGGGTCGGCGGCCGACGCCTGGTAGTTGGCCACCACGATGCTCGCGTTGAAGGGGTCCCCGTTGGTGAAGGTGACGCCCTGGCGCAGCTTGATCGTCCACTCGGTGAACCGGGCGGCGGGCGTGGCCGAGATCGCCAGCATGGGCAGGACGGTCTTGCCGTCGGCGGCCATGACGAAGAGCGGGTCGTACAGCGCGTTGGCGAGGCAGAACCCGGAGCCGTCCATCTTGCCCTGGGCGCCGTTGAAGGTGTGGTAGTTGGGCACGTCGTCGAGGAGAGCGACCGTGAGCGAACCCCCGAGTTTGGGCGCCTTGGCGCTGACCCCCGTGGCGGCCGCGGCAGCCTCGGCCATCAGCCCGTCGACGACCGTCCCGGCCAGGGCGATGCCGCCGGCGGTCGCGGCCGAGTGGCTCAGGAACGAACGACGATCGAACGAAGCCGTCATGGCCCGCCTCCCTGGGCGTGGCCCCCCCGGCGCACACCTGGGCCACAACGTACCAAGAAGGAGGGCCCGTGTTGGGCCAGCCCGTGCGCGCGACCCCGGTGGGGGGAGGCGTCCACCGGGGTCCTGCGCTCGGGCCGGCGGCGAACCGCACGGTCGCGCCGTCGGTTCCGGGCTCGTGGGATCTCGGCAGACCCCGCCCGGTCAACGCCCTCGGCCTGGGGCCTCGGCGCTGTCCGTCGATCGCCCGAACACTCTCGCGCACCGACATCGGAGGGCGGTAGGGAGGGGCTAAGAACCCCCTAAATCACCGCCGTGTTAATTCTCTGAGAAATCCCGCAGGATAGTCACGACGCCTCGGAAGGGCTCGGCCATACTTGGCCCGGGCGTTCCGGCCGGACCCGGCGCGCGGGAGAAGGCCAACCACGGAAGGAGCGCCAGTGGCGCAGACCATCGACCACGAGGGGTCGGCCGGCGACCCGACGTTCCGCGTCGAGACGCACGGCATCGACTACATCACCGAGTCCGAGCGGTGGGCGACCCCGCGCAATATCGGCGCGATGTGGGCCGGCTCGGCGCTCAACGTCGAGTACTTCATCTACGGGGCCCTCCTCATGGGCTTCGGCTTCAGCTTCACCACGGCCCTGTCGATCATCGTGATCGGCAACCTCTCCTTCTTCCTCTTGGGCCTCGCGTCCCTGCAGGGCCCCGAGGCGGGCACGACGGCCTTTACGATCTCGCGCGCCGCCTTCGGGACCAAGGGCGGGCGGATCGTGGCCTTCTTCAACTGGATCACCCAGCTGGGCTTCGAGACCGAGGGGTTGATCCTGATCGTGGGGGCGGCGATCGTCCTGTGCCAGATGGGCGGGCTGAGCGTCTCGTCGCCGATGAAGGTGGTGTTCGTCATCCTCGCCGCGGCCATCCAGGCGGTCCTGCCCTACTTCGGTCACGCCACCTTGGTGAAGGTCCTGCGGGCCCTCATCGTCCCCTTCGGGGCCATCTACGTGCTGCTCGCCATCTACGACCTGAAGCACGGCTCGGCGTCGTTCAAGGGACTCTTCCCGACCAACTGGGAGACCTACACCGCGGGACTCGCCTTCACGATCGCCCTCTCGGGGCTCGGCTGGACCGAGTGCGGGAACGACTACACGCGCTACCTGCCCCGCGACGCGAAGAAGGGCGCCGTGATCGGCTGGGTCTTCGCCGCCACGGCTATCCCCGAGATCGTGATGATGATCCTGGGCGCGGCCACCTTCACCTTCCTCTCCTCCACGGCCCAGAACACGGCCTGGAACAGCGCCAACCCCTTCGAAGCGCTGCGCGGCCAGGGACTCATCCCGAGTTGGGTGGTCGCCCTGTTCCTCGTCTTCGCCGTCGTTCAGCTCTTCGGCATCAACTCACTCGACCTCTACTCCTCGGGGGTGTCCCTCCAGGCCCTGGGCGTGCGGCTCAAGCGCTACCAGGCGGTGATCCTCGACTCGGTCATCGCCTGCGCACTCACCCTGTGGGCCGAGTTCCAGTCGACCTTCTCGCTCTTCATGAAGGAGTTCGTCGGGGTGATCATCGTGTGGATCGCGCCCTGGTTCGCGATCATGATGGTCGACTGGCTGATGCGTCGGTTCCGCTACAACGCGGCCGAGCTCCAGCGTCAAGATCGCGGCAGCATCTACCACGTCGGCCGTCTCGGGGTGAACTGGAACGGCATCGTCGCCTTCGTGGTGGGGATGGTCTGTGCGACCCTGGCCTACTCGAAGGCCCCGCCCCCGGTGAACTTCCCCTTCCACTGGATGACCCCGATCTCGAACCACTACGGGGCCGTCTGCGTGGGCAAGCTCGTCCACGGGGCCTGCGCCGCGGGGTGGATCGGCGGCGCCGACTTCTCGATCTACATCGGCATCGTCGTCTCCGGGCTCTTGTACTTCCTGCTCGAGCAGGCGACCGGTCACGTGCGCCGTCAGGTCGCCGCCCAGCGCGAGCTCGAGCCGATCAGCTAGGGATTAGCCCGTCCAGTCCTCGACGAGCCCCCCGGCTCCGTCGGGGCGGAACACCGGGATCGAGCCGAGCGCGCGCACCATGCGGGCGTCCTCGCCCAGCGCGTCGCGCCAGAGCGAGGCCTCGGTGACGAGCGTGCCGATGGCGACGACCTCGGCGCCCACCCGGCGCAGGAGGCGCAGCGCGGCCCCGGTGGAGGCACCGGTCGAGATGACGTCGTCGACGATCGCGACCCGGCGGCCCTTTACGGCGGGGATCCGGGCGCGGTCGAAGAGGAGGCGCTGGTCGGCGTCGGTGGTGATCGAGCGGACCGTCTCGGTCACGGCGTCGGCGAGGTGGATCTTGGGCGTCTTGTGCAGCACGACGTACTGGTCGAGCCCCAGGTGGCGGGTGACCTCGACCGCGAGAGGGATTCCCATCGTCGCGACGGTCGCCACCACCTCCACCCGCGCGTCGCCGAGGGCGGCCGCGAGCTCCTCGCCGGCGCGTCCCATGAAGCCCACGCCCATGTCGACGGTGATCAACAGGGCCAGCGCCAGGCGGTCGTTCAGCCTCACGACGGGCAGCTCGACGTGCTGGGTCCCGACCTCGACGGGGTAGACGCCCTGGCTCACGCCGAGGGAGCATACTTATCGCCGTGACAACCGCTGAGCCCCTCGACCTCGACCTCGCGCGCACCATGCTGCGCGCGGCCTACGACGAGGCGGTGCGCGGGCGCGACGAGGGCGGGATCCCCATCGGCGCCGCCCTCTTCACCCGTGACGGGGTCCTGCTCGGCGCGGGCCACAACCGCCGGGTCCAAGAGGACGACGCGTCGGTCCACGCCGAGACCGACGCCTTCCGCCGCGCCGGACGTCGCCGGGGATACCACGACACCGTCATGGTCACCACCCTCTCGCCGTGCTGGTACTGCTCGGGGCTCGTGCGTCAGTTCAACATCGGCGCCGTGGTCGTCGGCGAGGCCGAGACCTTCAGCGGTGGGCACGAGTGGCTGGCCGAGAACGGCGTCGAGGTGCTCGTGCTCGACGACCCGGCCTGCCGAGAGATCCTGCGCGCCTTCATCGCCGAGCGACCTGAGGTCTGGGACGAGGACATCGGGCTGTGACCTCCGCGTCCCCGTCGCATCCGCGCGCCCGGTGACCTTGGCCGCGCCCTGCCCGCTGTGCGAGAGGCACCGCGGCGCGGGTCCCCT
>JAKABC010000189.1 GCA_021802025.1 Actinomycetes bacterium | reverse complement strand
GGCGGCCCGGGCCGCCCTCGCCGTCGGGGCGGCGCGCGTCGTCGTCGGCACGGCGCTGTGGGCCAGGCCCGGAGCCCTGGCGGACTTCGTCGGCGCGCTGGGCGACCGGCTGGTCGCCGCGCTCGACGTGCGCGACGGTCGCCTGGCCGTGCGGGGCTGGACGGCCAGCGCCATCGGGCTCGACGAGGCGCTCGCCGCCTGCGTCGAGGCCGGGGTGCGCCGGCTACACGTCACCGCGATCGAGCGCGACGGCACACTCGGCGGGCCGGACCTCGCCCTCTATGAGCGAGTGTGCGCGAGCGGGCTGGGGGTCGTGGCGGCGGGTGGGGTGCGCGACGACGGCGACCTCGCGGCCCTGGAGGCGGTGGGCTGCGAGGGGGCAGTCATGGGGATGGGCCTGCTCGCGCGCCTGGGGCTCGAGGGGGGCTGATCCCCCCATTGCGTTCACTGTGTAATGATTAGATGGTGAATCAAAGGGTCCCTCCGGCCACGCGCGACGACGTGGTCGACGCCGTCCTCTCGGCGAGCCGCGTGCTGGTGGCGGTCGCGGCCCGCTCTCTCGCCGCGGTGGCCGACGAGGTGACCCTCCCCCAGTACCGGGCCCTGGTCGTGCTGGCCTCGCGCGGTCCCCAGAAGGTCGCCGGCCTCGCCGGCCACCTCGACGTCACGCCGGCCACCGCGACGCGCATGTGCGACCGACTGGTGCGAAAGCGCCTCATCACCCGGACCCACGAGCGCGGCGACCGGCGCAGCGTGCGCGTCGACCTGAGCGCCCGGGGAAGGAGCCTCGTCGACGAGGTCTCCGAGCGCCGTCGCCGCGAGATTACCGAGCTCCTGCGCTCGGTGCCCCCGAGCTCGCGCGGGGAGCTCGTGCGCGCGCTGGGCCTGCTGCGCGACGCCGCCGGCGAGGTCCCCGAGCAGTCCTGGTCGACCGGGTGGGACCTGTGAGCGGGCGCGCGGGCGCGCTGAACGCGCTGCGGCGGCGCTCCAGCCAATGGCTGCGCACGTCGATAACCCGGTGGCTGGCCGGGGCCACCTACACCAAGAAGTGGCTGGTCCTGGGAACGCTCATCGGGGTCATCTCGGGGCTGGGCGCCGTCGTCTTCTACGAGTGCCTGAAGCTCGCGACCCACTACCTGATCGTCGACCTCGGCGGCTACCAGCCGGGCAGCCCGCGCGGGGAGGGCAACCTGCTGCCCTGGACGCACTTCACCCGTCCCTGGGCCCTCCCGCTGGTGGCCGCGGGCGGCGCCCTCGTCGCCTCGGTGCTGGTGTTCACCATCGCGCCCGACGCCGAGGGGCACGGCACCGACGCGGCGATCGCCGCGGTGCACCACAACCCGCGGGGCATCCGGGTGCGCACCGTCGTGGTGAAGATCGTCGCCTCGGCCTTCACGATCGGCTCGGGCGGGTCGGGTGGCCGAGAGGGCCCCACGGGCCAGATCTCGGCCGGCTTCGGCTCGCTGCTGGCGCGGGTCTTCGACCTCTCGCCCACCGACGCGCGCCTCTCGGTCGCGAGCGGCATCGGCTCGGGCATCGGCGCCATCTTCGGCGCGCCCCTCGCGGGCGCGGTGCTCGCGACCGAGATCCTCTACCGCGACGACTTCGAGGTCGAAGCCCTGCTGCCGTCGTTCATCGCCTCGATCGTGGGCTACGCCCTCTGGGGCAGCGTCGAGGGGTTCGGCCCGCTCTTTGGCTACCAGAACCACTACCACCTCCACGACGCGCTCCAGCTCGTCTGGTTCGCGGTGCTCGGGGTCGTCGCCGGGGTCGTCGGGCTGGCCTACGCCAAGGGCTTCTACGGCATCGCAGGCGCCTTCGCGCGCACCCACCTGCCCCGCTGGGTGCGCCCGGTCATCGGGGGGGCTCTGGTGGGACTGATGGGCCTCGCGATGCCCGAGGTCCTCGGCACGGGCTACGGGTTCATCCAGGAGATCTTCGGCCACCGACTCCTCGCGATCCCGCTGTGGATCGTCGTGCTGGCCCCGCTCGCGCGGATCGTGGCCACCGGCTTCTCGATCGGCTCGGGCGGGTCCGGGGGCATCTTCGGGCCCGGGATGGTCATCGGCGGCTTCACCGGGGCGGCGCTCTGGCGGCTCTTCGAGCCCGTCGCCCACGGGCTGGGCCCGAGCGCCACGCCCTTCATCATCGTGGGGATGATGTCGTGCTTCGGCTCGATCTCGCGCGCCCCGCTGGCCGTGATGCTCATGGTGGCCGAGATGACCGGGTCGCTCTCGCTGGTGGTGCCGGCCATGCTCGCCGTCGGCCTGGCGACGCTCATCGTGCGCCGGTCCGACGACACGATCTACCGCAGCCAGCTGCGCACTCGCGCCGACGCCCCGGCGCACCGCCTGGTGAGCGGGATGCCCCTGCTCGAGTCGCTCGACCTGACCCGAGCGGCCCGCCCGCCGCGCTGCGTCGTCGGCGACCGCCTGGACGTCGCGGCTGCCCGCCGCCTGCTCGCCGAGCGCGGTGTCCGCGAGGCGCCCGTGGTCGACGACGACGGGCGCTACGTGGGCCGCACGGAGCTCGCGGCGCTCGAGGCGGCCGACGAGGGGGCGCCCGTCGCCACCAGCGGCGCGGTCGACACCACGCACCCGCCCGTGCTGCGTAACCGCCACCTCGGGGTCGTCCTCGAGTCGCTCACCGCCTGGGACGTCAGTTGGCTCGCCGTCGTCGACGACGACCGCAAAGTCGTGGGCACCATCTCGGTGTCCGACCTCGTCACCGCGTACCGCTTCGCCCTGCGCGACGTCCTCAACCGGGCGAGCCGGGTGGGGGCCGACGCCGGGACGGCCGACATCGTCGTCACCGGCGACTCACCCCTATGCGGGCGGAGTCTGCGCGAGGCCGGGCTGCCCCACGGGACCCTCGTCACCTCGATCGAGCGGGCCCGCCAGGTCCTCATCCCCAGTGGCGACACCACGATCGAGGCCGGAGACCGACTCAGCGCCCTCGGTGCGCCGAGCGACCTCGCCGAACTCGAGGCGATCGCGCGCGCCTAGACGGCCCCCGAGGCGACCATCGTCGGCGCCGGGGTGAGCGAGCCGCCCCGGGGCTCGACGGTTATCCCGAGGGCGCTCGGCGTGGCGTCGGCGAGGGTGAAGGCGACCGCGTGCGGTGCGCGCCCCATCACCCCGATCGAGACCGGACGGCCGGCGACGATTCCCCA
>JAKABC010000017.1 GCA_021802025.1 Actinomycetes bacterium | reverse complement strand
GGAGATCCGTCGTGCGGCCTACGTCGCGTCGCTCGAGGGGTCGTGACCGCGTCCCCGCCCGGCGGGGGGGCGGCGGCCACCGTGTTCGAGGTGGAGGGTGACGCGCTGAGCGGTGTGACGACGGGGTTCGTCGAGCAGCTCCTGGAGCGCGGCCGTGTCGAGGTGTTCTTCGATGAGATCCGCCAGGGCGTCGATCCGTTCCTCGCGTCGGCGGGCGAAGTCCGTCCCCGAGGCGACCACGAAGCGTCGGCCCGCTGACCTCGCGACATCCGTCACGAAGCGCCGGCGCCACTCATCGTTCTCGAGGAGTCCGTGCCACGTGCTCCCCGACACGGATCCGCTGACGCAGCCTTCGCCCGAGAAGAGTTCGCGACCTCCCTCGACGGTCACGCGGCCGTGGTGGATCTGATAGCCGGTGATCGTGGTGCCGTCCTCGAGCGTCCGCCGAGTCTGTGCGACCACCTTCGTGGGGTGGAACCGCGTGCGAACGGGGAGCAGGCCGAGTCCGGACACTCGACCGAGACCACTCTCGACGTCGTCGTCGATGACCGTGCCGAGCATCTGGTACCCCCCGCAGATACCGAAGATGGGCCGGCCCTCGCGAGCGCGACTTCCCAGAGCCTGCTCGAAGCCGCGCGCACGCAGCCACGCCAGGTCGTTGACGGTCGCCCGAGTCCCCGGGAGGATGACGAGGTCGCAGTCGGTCATCTGCTCCGGTCGGTAGAGCGCGCGAAGGACGACGCCCGGCTCGTCGACGAGCGGGTCCACGTCCGTGAGGTTCGAGGCTCGAGGGAACGCGACGACTCCGATAGTCAGCACTTCGTCTCCCACCGGCGGCACCGGGTCCGCCCAGCTGGACACGTCGGTGATGTCCTCGGCGTCGATCTCGAGGCCACGCACCATCGGGAGAACCCCGAAGGTTGGTCGACCGGTCAGGACCGCGAGCCGGTCGACTCCGTCGGCGAGGAGAGCCTTAGACCCGCGGAACTTGTTGATGATGAAGCCGCGGATGTGCGCTTGATCCTCGGGGTCGAGCACGGCGAGAGTGCCGATCAGGGAGGCGAAGACGCCGCCACGATCGATGTCGCCGACGAGGAGCGCCGGCACATCCGCCGCGCGAGCGAAGCCGAGGTTGACAATGTCCGATGACCGTAGGTTCAACTCGGCGGGGCTGCCCGCCCCCTCACAGATGACGACGTCGAATCGGTCCTGCAGATCGTGGAACGCCTCGAGCACGGTCTCGAGGAGGGCGTGTTTGCGCCGCCAACCGCTCGTGGCGTCGAGATTCCCCACGGGACGGCCCATCACGATGACCTGGCTCGACGTGTCGGAACCCGGCTTGAGCAAGACCGGGTTCATGGCGACTTCGGGCGCGACGCCCGCCGCCTGAGCCTGGACCACTTGGGCTCGTCCCATCTCGCCCTGCTCGGCGGTCACGTAGGAGTTCAGGGACATGTTCTGGGCCTTGAACGGGGCGACCGAGACGCCCTGACGGTGCAGCCACCGGCACAGCCCCGTGACGACGGTGGTCTTGCCCGCTCCCGAGCTCGTACCCAGTACGAGCAGCGACGACGTCACAACTGCTCACCGCTTTCACGCTCGCTCACGCCCGCGGCGTCGAACGTCGACATCTCGCGCAGTACGCGCGCCGCGGCCTGCACGAGTGGTACGGCCAGGGTGGCCCCCGTCCCCTCACCGAGGCGGAGCTCGAGATCGAGGAGGGGCACTAGACCAAGGTGGGTGAGCCCCACGCGGGCCCCCGGCTCGCTGGAGCGATGGCCGCCGATGAGGTAGCCCTTCGCGTCGGGCGCGAGGGCCGTGGCGATCAACGCCGCGGCGACGGAGATGACGCCGTCGATCACCACCGGCACCCGTGCGGCGGCACCGGCCACGATGTAGCCCGCGAGCGCGGCGATCTCGAGACCCCCCACCTCGGCGACGATGTCGTACGGGGAGGCGCCGGCCGCGAGCCGCTGGAGAGCCGACTCCACGATCCGGGTCTTGGTGAGGAGGGTCGCGTCGTCGATGCCCGTGCCCCGCCCGGTTACGTCCGCCGGCGACGCCCCCGTGAACGCGGCGATAAGGGCCGCTGACGGCGTCGTGTTTCCGATGCCCATGTCTCCGGTGACGAGGAGACGTGCCCCGCTCGCGAGGGACTCGACGGCGACCTCGGCACCCACGTCGAGAGCGCGGGTCACCTGTGCGGGTGACATCGCGGCCTGGACGGCGAGGTTCGCGGTGCCGTGGGCTACGTTGCGCCGTGTGAGTCCGACGGCGTCCCCGGGAATCGGCGTAGCGACTCCGACATCAACGACGCGTACGACGGCGCCCACCTGTCGCGCCAGGACGTTGATAGCGGCACCTCCCGCGCAGAAGTTGGAGACCATCTGGGCCGTCACCTCGGTGGGCCACGGCGTCACTCCGGAGGCGGCGACGCCGTGATCGCCGGCGAAGACGGCGACGGTCACCGGATCGGGGATCGGCGGGGGAAAGGCCCCGGCGATCGCACTCAGTTGGACGCCCAGGTCCTCGAGGCGCCCTAAGGACCCCAGGGGCTTGGTCAACTTGGTGTGGTGGAGTCGAGCGGCCTCGGCGGCTACCTCATCGATCGGGCGCACCCGTTCGACGACATCCTGGAACGTCTCGTCAGTCATCCCCTACTCTCCTTCTTCTCATCGAATGGTCAGCCCGTCACACCGTCACGATGGCTCTGCCAGGTCGGTTCAGACTCGAGTCGCGCGAGGGCGTGGTCGAGCCGAGCGATGCCCTGCTCGTCGGGCACGGCAATGCGCGAGACACCGTCGAGCCCAAAGTTCGCACAGTCGCGCACGACGACCCCCTGACCGATCAGCGCCTCGCGCAGGCCGGGCCGGTCCACGAGAAGCCAGTTCGCGTCGGATGGCCTGGGCGTCAACCCGTGGCGCACGAGCGTGTCGCCGAGTCGACTCCGAAGCGTGGCGACGTCAGAGGATACGCGAATCAGGTCGATCGCCTCGAGTAGCTCTGGAAGGACCGCGCAGGCGAGGGCGTTCACGGACCACCGGGGCTGCCGGGCGCGACACGCGGCGATGATCGCGGGCTCGGCTAGGACGTACCCGACGCGCAAGCCCGGGCAGGCCAACAACTTGGTGAGGGAGCCGACCACCACGCTTCGGGCGTCTCCACGAGTCCACCGTCCCGTCGCGAGCGGGTAGAAGGCCTCGTCCCAGACCGTGGCCGTCTCGTCCTCCGGCGCGAGCAGCCCCAGGGGATTGTTGGGATTCGATCGCCACAGGGGACCACGACCGCGCGGGTGAAGGGAGAACTCGGGCTCGCGGACCGAGCCGTCAAGCAGCGACGCGACGAGGGCGATCGCCTCGGCGCCACCGTTGGTCAGCAGGAGTCGATCGGGGTCGACCCTCATGGCGGCCGCCAGGGCGTCGGTGGCCCCGCGGGGGTCGGGGTACCGGCGCACGGAGTCCAGGTGGCGCGCGATGACCGGACGGGGATCGGGCGCCACCGGGTTGAGGGACTGCGAGAGGTCCAAGATGTCCCCGACGGGGATGCCGAGGGCGGCGGCCACGCGGGGACCGTCTCCTCCGTGGCGGCCCGGGGGTGGAACCCGCGTCACGCGCGGGCCACCGCGACGGCGACGCCCGTACCCACGAGGAGGGCGGCCAGCGCCAACGAGACGTCGCGGCTGAGCCGGATCGCGTCGTCGATGTCGTCGCCGGTCCCCGTCCGGCCGTAGCCCAGGGGTGGCCGTATCTCCACGCGGTCGTCGTAGCGGTTACGCCCGCCCAGGCGTAGACCTAGCGCGGCGGCGAAAGCGACCTCACTGACGCCCGCGTTGGGCGAAGGATGGAGAGGGGCTTGGGTTCTCACACCCCGCACGATGGTTGTCACCGAGCGCGGTCGCACGAGCGCGACGAGTGCTGCGGTCAGTCGCGCGGGTATCCAGTTGACGACGTCGTCGAGACGGGCGCTCGCCCACCCGTAGTTCTCGAAGCGCGTCGAGTGGTGACCGACCATGGCGTCCATGGTGTTGACCGCGCGATATCCCAGTGCGCCCGCGGGTCCGAGAGCCGCTGCCCACACGGTGGGCGCCACGATCGCGTCGACGGTGTTCTCGGCGACGGACTCGATCACCGCTCGCGCCACCTCCGGCGCGTCGAGGTCGCTCGGATCCCGGCCGACGAGTGTCGGCAAGAGGGATCGGGCGCGCTCGAGGTCGAGGTCGAGAGATCGAGCGACGGCCGAGGCGGCCTCGGCGAGGCTTCGACCGCCGACCGCGACGTAGTTCGCCACGACCGTGGAGCGCACCAGAAGTCCCGTGACCAGGCCGGCCCCGGTCCCGAGAGTGGCGTGTACGACTCCCATCCAGCGACTGTCGCGGTACAGGGAGCGTTCGAGCGCCGTCATCGCTCGGCCGAAGCACGCGACGGGATGGATGGGGGTTGGCGGCTCGCCGAGAGCCCGATCCACGAGCACGGCGACGCCGGCCCCGATTAGCCACGCGGGGCGAACGAGGGGGCGGCTCACCGAACCGCCAAGACGATCAATCCGAGCGTCTCACCCAGCACGCCGGACGCACCCAGGACATCCCCCGTATACCCGCCGACGCGCTTCGTGGACAGCGCGACAACCCCAGCGACGGTGGCCAGCTCCACGGCCAGTGCGACTAGTCCGAGGGCCGAGCGACTGGTCAAGAGGAGCGCGGCCGCCGCGACGAGGCCGACTATCACGGTGACCACATGGGCATGGTGGAGGCGCCGGGACCGGGGCGTCGTCGCGATGAACGACCCTACGATGCCGTCGTCGCGGGCGTAGGGCACGCTCAGTGTCACCGCCACCATCGCGGTTCTCGAGGCGCACCACAGGCCGGCGATGGCCACGACGGATGGTCGCGTGGCGGCAAGGGCCGCGACGCGCATTACGAGGACCATGGTCACGGCGACCAGCCCAAAGGCGCCCACCGCCGGATCCCTCATCACCGCCAATCGGCGCTCCCGCGTCAGTGAGGCCAGCAGTCCGTCGCCGGCGTCGGCGAGGCCATCGAAGTGAAGGAGTCCCGTGATCCACAGGTCGGCCGAGACGGCCAAGGTCGCAGCCACGAGCGGTGGCCATAGCCGATCGCCCACCCACCAGACTCCGCCGACGGCCAGCCCGATGAGGGCTCCCACGAGGGGG
Organism: Actinomycetes bacterium; assembly: GCA_021802025.1. Lineage (GTDB taxonomy): Bacteria > Actinomycetota > Acidimicrobiia > Acidimicrobiales > RAAP-2 > RAAP-2. The sequence goes on along the minus strand of JAKABC010000017.1, from coordinate 11,890 downwards.
AACCACACGAAGGTCGACGGTGTCGGTGACGTGCCCCTGCCCACCACCGTGAGAAACGAGAACGCGCTCCTCACGACCCCCCCGGGGGCTTTATCGTCAGGACCTGACCGGCGACCACGAGGAGAACCCGGCGGGCGTCGTTCGCCAGTGCCTGGTTCACGACGCCGAGCGCGTCGCGATACGACCGTCCGACCTCGCTCGACGGATGGACGCCCATGCCGACTTCGTCGGAGACGACGACCACGTCGCCGTGGTGTCGTGCGAGCCGTTCGAGCAGTGCGCCCGTGTCAACCACGAGGTTGGGGCTCCCCGCTACCCACGCGCCGACCGAATCGATCAAGATCGTCCCCTCGAGTTGATCGAGCGCGTCGACGAGGAGGCTCCCGCACTCAATCGTCGTCCACTCGCGGGGGCGCCGTCGCCGGTGTTCGGCGATTCGGGCCAGGAGGTCGGGGTCATCGCCCACGCGGGTCGTGGCCACGTAGGTGACGGGTCCGCCCGCCTCGGCCGCCAGCGCCTCGGCCACCGCCGACTTGCCCGAACGGGCACCACCCAGTACCAGGGTGATCACGCGCTCCACCCCCGCGCCCCCACGAGGACGGCGGCGTACGTCGCGCGCGCGAGCCGCGATCCCCACGTCGAGCGGGGTCCGCCGTAAAGGTCTCTCGGCCCCTCGACGGGGCAGACCACGCACGCGGCGTCGGTCGCCGTACCCGTAGCGGCGACCCCGGCTTCCCACAGCGCCTGGACCTTCGCCTCGGTGACCGTGGTCAGTGCGTTCAAGAGGCCCCCCGGGGAGAGCCGGACGGGCAGGAAGGCGACGACGTTTATCGTACCCGGACGGAAATCGTCCAATACCTCGCTCTGACTCGCGGCCCATGTGGGTAGGCCGAGACCCACCGTGGCGTGGACGCTCACCTCGTCGTCGCACTCGTGCACGCCCCGCGAGACCGGGGCCGCCGTCAACATGCCGACCCCCCTGCCGCGCAACTGGAGGCTGCGTGCGACGCTCGACACGTGACGCACCACGGCGCGTCGTTGGTAGTCGTGGGGCACCTGCACGTTCACGATCCACGATCTCGCGCCCACTCCACCGCCGCTGACGGCGGTCGACGCCGCGAGCATCGGCCGGGGGAGCCGCCATAGAAGGAGATCGTCATCCGCGCCCCCGTTACCGCGTGACACCAGTTGAGGGAACATCAATACTCGATTCCCTTCATCGCACGGATTCCTTGATCGTACGCGTGTTTGATGACACGCATCTCGGTCGCGGTGTCCGCGATGGCGAGCAGCTCGTCCGATGCGTTTCTTCCCGTGATGATGACGTTGGTCTTGCGAGGTCGGTTCTGGATGACGTCAATCACCTCATCGACGTCGACCCATCCGTACGACACCGCGTACGTCATCTCGTCGAGGATGACCAGTTGGTAGTCCCCCGAGCGGATCCGATCTCGCGCGACTCCCCACGCGTGTCGACCCTTCGCCACGGTCTCGTCCATGTCCGTGGACTCCCAGGTGAAGCCGTCGCCCAGGGACTGCCACTCGATGCCCAGATGGTCGGCGAGCTTGTGCTCCCCCGACTGCCACTTCCCGCTCTTGAGAAACTGGATGACACAGACGCGCCAGCCTCGGGCCCACGCCCTCCCCATGACACCGAACGCGGCCGAGGATTTCCCCTTGCCGGGGCCCGTGTTGACCAGGACCAGCGAGTCCGCTCTGCGCAACTCCTTAGGGACGTGGGGTGCCGTACGCGGAGCCTCTTCAGTCATAGTTCCCCATCCCTTCTCTTCGCCGTGGAACCACGACGATGTTGTTATCCCGACTGCGGAGTATCTCGACCGAGGCCTCGAAGTAGCGGTTGAGCGTCTCCTCGGTCATGACGGCGCTCGGGGGGCCCTCAGCGACGGCGCGCCCGCCTGCTAGCAGAAGCACCTGCTCGGCGAACTGAGCCGCCAGCGTCAGGTCGTGCAGTGTGCTGATGACGGTGAGTCGACGGTCGATGCGCAGGGCGTCGACGAGCTCCAAGACGTCGACCCGTCGCCCGAGGTCGAGGGCGCTGGTCGCCTCATCGAGTAGGAGGATGGGAGCCTCTTGAGCCAGGGCGCGGGCGAGAACGAGTCGCTGGAGCTCCCCACCCGACAGGGAGTCCAGAGCGCGCAAGGACAGGTGCTCCAGGCCGATGTCGCGTAGGAGCTCGGCACTGCGATCGCGGTCGCGTGCACTCTCGGTCCCGAAGTAACCGTGATGCGGGGTGCGACCCAGCGCGACGTAGTCGATCGCGCGCATCTGTGCCGGGAACTGCGGGTCTTGCGAAACGTAGGCCACCGTCTGGGCGAACTCGCGTCGTCCCATGGACCGGGTGTCGCGGCCGTCAATCCGGACAGTGCCCGAGTAGGCCACCAGGCGAGCTACGGCTCTCAACAGCGTGCTCTTGCCCGCACCGTTGGCCCCGATGATCCCGAGCCATGCACCGGGTGCGACGTGAACGTTCACCTGGTCGAGGGCGACCGTTCGATCGAGCGTGACCCCCACGTCGTGTAGCTCGATGCGCCCCGTCGAGTCTCGGGGGACGGGCGTGGCGTCGTGCGCCACCTACAGCACTCCCTGGGCGGAACGCCTCGAGCGCAGCACGAGGATGAAGAACGGCCCACCGATGAAGGCCGTCACGACGCCGAGGGGGACTTCGCCCGGTGCCTCGACCATCCGGGCGAAGAGGTCGGCGAGGACGAGGAACGAGGCACCGCTCACCAGTGAGACGGGCATCACCACTCGATAGCTCGCGTTCGTCGTCAAGCGCACCAGGTGGGGGACGATAATGCCGACGAAGCCGATGAGTCCGCTCACCGATACGGCCGCCGCCGTCCCTAGAGTGGCGGCCGCGACGACGGTGAGGCGTACCCGGTTCGGGTTGACGCCGAGCGTCCTCGCCTCCTCCTCTCCGACGCGAAGGATGTCGAGCAGATGGCGATGTGCCAATAGCACGACGGCGCTCAGCGTGACGTAGGGCAGGATCAGCGTGACGTCGCTCCAGGTCGCCACGGTGAGGCTCCCGAGGATCCACGAGTAGACCGGTTGCAGGTCGGCGGCGTGCTGCTGCTGCACGTTCGTCTGAATGGCCGTGAAAATCGCCGCGACGGCGACGCCGGCGAGCACGATCGATGAGCCCGAGGAGCTGCGTCCCGCCTTGCTCCCCACGACGTAGGTGAGGGTCACCGCGACGACACCGCCGGCGAAGGCCGCGAGGGGGAGTAGTTCAGAGAACGTCGAAGGCGTGACGATGGCGATCGTGGCGCCGAGTCCGGCGCCGGCCGCCACCCCCAGCAGATACGGATCCGCCAGGGGGTTGCGGAAGACCCCCTGATACGAGGCTCCCCCCAAGGCCAACATCGAGCCGACGAGGCAGGCGAGGATGACGCGGGGCAGACGGATCTCCCAGACGATGGCCTGATTGATCGGGGACGTCGAACTGTGGTAGTGGAGCAGGGGCACGTGCGACAACAGCACCCCCACGACGGTGCCGAGGGAGAGGTCGGCCGGTCCCATCGCGGTGCTCACCAGGACCACCGTGACCAGGACCACACCGGCCACCACCATCGGCAATCGAGCCGATGGTGGTGCGCCGTGGTCGGTGGTCGGCCAAAGGCGGCGTCGGAACGCCGTGGAGGGACGAGCGACGCTCACCGACACCTATCCCTGGTGTGACTTGAGGAAGTTGGCCACCTGTTGCAAGAGGATGACGATTCGCGGGCCCCAACGTGACGCGATGTCGTCGTTCAGCGCCAGGATTCGGTGGTGCGCGACGGCGGACAGGGCCGACCAGCCGGGACGGGCGGCGACCGTGGCCGGCGACGCCTGGCAGCACTTGGTGTCGGCCAGGAAGATGTAGGTGGGGTTCGCCTTGAGAATGAACTCCGAATTGAGTTGCGGATACCCGCCGTTGGTGTTGACCCCGGCGGCGTCGGCGATGGACTTGAGCCCGAGCAAGGTCATCAGTTGGCCCATGAAAGTGGCTGAGGTGACCGAGTAGTACGTGGGGTCAAGCTCCCAGTAGTACGTCGTGCCGGGTGCGGCGTGAGGCGTTGACTTAACGATGCGCGCAATCCGGGTCTTGAGGCGCGCCACCTCGGCCTCGGCGGCCGCGGTGTGACCCGTCGCTTCGCCCAGTCCGATGTACTGGTGATAGGCCACGGTGAGGGTGGGCGCCGCCGGGTCGTAGATGACCGGGATCTTGAGCTTCTTCATCTGCGCGTTGAAAGAGGCCGGGTCGTAGGAGACGACGACCAGATCCGGGTGGTACTTAGCGATCGCCTCGGGACTGGGGGTGAACCCGTTGAGGTTCGTCATGGGCGCGTTGGGCGGGTAGTTCGAGTACTTGTCTACGGCCCGCACCTGTCCGCCCGCGCCGATCGCGTAGAGCATCTCGGTAGCCGTGGCCGAGAGGGAGACGATGGACGTGGGCCTGGAGGGGATCGTCACCGACCCGTTCGCGGCCTTGATCGTCACGGGGAACCCGGGCCCGTGGGCGTGGGGCACGCGCGAGGCGCTGGCCCCGCCGGGGCCCGCCAGCACCCCCGTGAGCAGTAGCAGGACGATGAGCCCTGGTCGAAGCAGTTTCATGAACCTTCTCCGTCACTAGAACGGAGGTTGAGTGAGCTCGCCGCCACTGCGATGAGTGGAACGAACCGTCCTTCCTCCGAGGATCGATTACGTCGACGTAGTCCAGGCGACCGGACTCGTCCCCTCGAAGGGGCCTTACCGTTGCGGGACAGTACCGGAATCTGACCGGAATTCGCTGCAACTACGCCACCCCAGTTTTACCTGGAGTTCCGTGAGCATACACGGGATCGCGCCGTCGCGGGGCTGGGGTTACGCTACCGACGAGGTGACGTGGACCGCGTCGGCGGACGCCGCAAGACGCGTCGTCGGCCTAGCCCGCGGGGGCCACGGATCCGCCGAACTTCGGACCATCGGGGACCAGGAGCGCGTCGGATCCGGTCCCCAGCCACTGGTCGACGTGCAGGGACTCAGTGAGCTCTCGACGCCGCCTCCATCCGTGCCGCTCGAGGTCGGGCACCGACTGCAGGTACGTGACGGGCCCGACACAGAGCCACGCGACCGGGCGAACGGAGCTCGGGATGGCGAGGAGGTCACGGAGGAAGGACTCTCGATAGAACGACACCCAGCCGAGGCCCCACCCCTCGAGCGTGCACGCCAGCCACAGGTTCTCGATGGCGAGGCAGGTCGAGTACAAACCGGTATCGGCGATAGCGTGTCGCCCGAGAACGTGAGGGGCGCCCCGATCGGCATCGTAGGTGACGACTATGGACAGGCTCGCCTCGAGGACGCCGTCGATCTTGATCGTCTCGAAACGCCGAGCCTCGTCGTCCCCCAGCGTGGCGGCGAACACGTCGCGCTCTCGCTGCACGTGTTGGGCGAACTCCCGACGCGCGCGGTCACTGGTGACCACAATGAAGTCCCACGGCTGGGACAGTCCCACACTCGGTGCGGCGTGCGCTGCGGAGAGGAGCCGCACCACCGTGCTCGGATCCACCGGCTCGCCCGTGAACTCGGCGCGCACGTCGCGACGTCGCTTCAGCACGTCGTAGAAGTGCGCGACCTCGGGGGGTATCGCCTGATCGGCGTGGTGCATAGCGCTACACATTAGACACGTCGACACTACACGCGGGTCGGACGCAGTCCGGGGCCCGAGCCGAATCACCACGGGGTCGCCGGCGGCGCGGGGGCACGGCGAGGAGCTGGTGCGGTCGCCCCCCCTAGAGTGGTCGGGCGTCGTAACGGCGTCGCGCTGGCACAGGGCCGTGGGAGTTCTCATCGTGGACCAACGTTGGCTTGCGCTCGAGGGCGTGTTCAACTGTCGCGACCTTGGCGGGCTCCCGTGCCGCGACGGGCGGGTTACCCCGTCGGGGAGGCTGTTCCGGAGTGGTGCACTCCACGGCGTCACGAGTCGTGGCGTGCGGGAGATTCGCGCGAGGGGCATCGCTACAGTCATCGACCTGCGTTCGCGCGACGAGATCGCCTACACCGGGTACGGCCGGTTGACGGACTCGGGAGCGAGGGTCGTCGAAGCCGCGGACGTCGATGGATCGCCTCCGGAGGCGGACCGTGCGATGGTCGTGGAGACCACCCACCTTGACGACGTGTACTGGAACTACCTGACGGTGGGCGCGCCACTATTCGTAAGGGCGTTCGCCGAGTTGGGTCGTCGTGAGACGTATCCCGCGGTGGTGAGTTGCTTCTTCGGAAAAGATCGAACCGGAGTGCTGGTGGCGATGGTGTTGTCGTGTCTGGGCGTCGAGACCGAGGCCATCGTGGCGGACTACGCCCTGAGCGCTAGTCAGATGGATGCCACAGTTGAGCGCTTGCGTCGCGATTCGGTCTATCGCGAGACGCTCGATCAGACGCCCACGTGGCGGCTCTCGGCCCGGCCCGCGACTATGCGATCGCTCCTCCAGCGCGTCGACTCACACTTCGGCGGCGCGCGTGAGTGGGCTCTCCGCTCCGGAGTGTCGACGGCTCACCTCGAAGGTCTTCAGTCGGCGCTACTCGAGTGAGCCCACACGTTCCGGTCTTCACCAGCGAGGTGCGCGAGATCCACGGACCAGGCGCTCCCGTAACGGGTCGTCCCTCGACGTCGTCACCCCACCCCCCGGCTCGCACTCCGGGAGGTGGCCCCACGGCGAGGGGTGAAGGATCTCGGGTCGGCGAGGCCGGCCAGCCGCGACGTTCTTTCTCGAGGTCTGCGGGCCCTCTCCTCGAGGTGACCACCACGTTGCGCGCGACCGACGGCAGGACGAGGGAGGGCGGCGGACGTCGACCGTGAACGCAAGGGCGGTTTTTCCTTTGGTAGACGCACCGCACGGAGGGGCCGGATGACCGCATCGTGACCCATTCGACGTAACGCGCTCGTTCCAGTGTGAATTCCCTGCATCCCTCGTTGAGGTTGCCGACCGTACGCGAATCCCAGAATCGTGGAGGAGTATCAATCGTGTTCTGTGCCGTTGGACAGACGGTGCGCGGGATCGTTACCTCAGATTCACCACACCCGCCATCCGACGGGTCGTGACGGGTGTGCACGTATAGGACGCGTTCGCCCATAGCCCGCGAGTCGAAACTTCCTCTCCCGGTACTCAGGGTTTCATTCCACTGGCCGGTCGCCCCTTGGGAAACTCCAACCCAACGCTGAGTCTCGTCGCGCATATAGATTCGGGCAGTGCGCATAGTCTCCTTCCTCCCTTCTACTACCGAAATTCTGTGTGAACTTGGTCTCAGCGAGCAGCTGGTCGGCGTAACCATTGAGTGCAATTGGCCGGAGGGCGTACGCGAAGGGCGCGAGATTGTTGTGGGAACCTTCACCGACCCGTCACTGTCTCCGGGCGAAATCGATGCCATCGTGCGTCAGCGGGTAGCCGACGGTCTTGACCTCTATACGCTCGATGACGAGGCCCTCAGTCGCTGCGCCCCCGATCTCATCCTCAGTCAAGACCTCTGCCGGGTCTGTGCTGTGGCGAGTGGTGACGTTGAGGCCGCCGTTGCCCGACTGAATTGCTCAGCCGACGTGTTACAGGTCGATCCCCAGACGCTTGATGAAGTGATTCGCTCGATCGAGACCATCGCCGACGCCGCGGGAGTCGCTTCTCGAGGGCGCGAGTACACGATCGCACTACGCGCACGGCTGGAGGCGATTGCGCGACGAGTGGCCGGCCGGCCGCGTCCCAACGTCTTTGTCCTCGAATGGGTGGATCCGCCTTTCGGCGCCGGCCACTGGGTGCCCGACATCGTGGATCGAGCAGGTGGCACCGCGGTGCTCGCGCGACCAGGCGAGCGCTCGGTCAGGGTGACCTGGCGGGAGATCGCCGACGCGGAGCCCGAACTGGTGCTGGTGGCACCTTGTGGCTACAACCTTGATCAAGCTGAAGCCCAAGGACGCGGGGTGCTGTCGCACTTGCCACCACGTTCTCAGGTGTGGGCCATTGACGCCGACGCCGTCATGGTTCGGCCCGGCCCGCGCCTGGTAGAAGGCGTAGAGGCACTGGCGTCAGTACTGCACGGAATCAGCGCACCTCCAGCACACTTGGTTCGACGCATTCGCTAGGTGAAGACGACATCTCGCCGAACGAACAAGGCCCACCCGTCGCGTCACTGAGGACACGCGCCGTTGGGCGGGTCACTCAGTCGGTCCCCCACTGACAGGGTCGACTCCCGGGGGCCGGCATCGCACTCCCACCCCTGAGAGCCCATCGAGCGCCGGTGTCCACCCCTCAGGTCGTGGGCTCGATCGAGACGAGTTGGGCGAGGACGGCCGCCTCGACGCTGAAGGCGACGCTCGTCGAGACCTGGGCGAGGAGGAGCAAGTGCCACGCGCCGACGAGGGTGGCGACGCCTAGCGCGAGGCCCAGTAGGTGCAACGCGAGCACCGGGGCCAGTCGGCGCTCGCACGCGAGGGCCACCACGCCGAGGGCGAACGAGACGACCAGGGTGACGATCGCGGTGGTGTCGTGCAGGACCCTCAGTGCGGCGTCGAGGTGGTAGGGGTAGGTCGTCACGAGCGCGGCCAGGTAGCAGAGCGCGCACGCGAGGTAGGCGCCCGAATAGGGCCGGCGCACGTGGCGCGCGGCCCGTGCGAGCCCCACGACCGTGCCCACGAAGGCGACGCTGTAGGGCACGACGGTGGTCGCGTGGACCCCGAAGTTGCTCACCCCGACCTCGTGGGCCTTGAGCACCAGGTGGGGGGCGAGGGCGACGCAGACGAGCAGTCCCGCGAAGAAGACCGACTGGCCCGCGGCGACCGAGCGCGCCGCCGTCGTGAGCCGGTGGGGTCGGGCCATCGCGGTCAGGCTAGGGCGTTGGGGACGGACGCTAGGGTGGCCGCGGCCGCGGGGCCGTCAGGAGGGTCGCGTGGACGCTGCGGGCGAGACGATCACCGTCATCGGGGCGTACTGGTGCCCCGACTGTCGACGCGCGAAGGCCTTCCTCGGCGACCAGCGCGTTCCCTTCGAGTGGGTCGATCTGGAGCAGCGCCCCGAGATGACCTCGGTCGTGGAGCGCTTCAACGGCGGTGCGCGCGTGATCCCGACCATCGTCTTTCCCGATGGGACCCACCTCGCCGAGCCGAGCAACGACGAGCTGGCCGACAAGCTCGGTCTCGCGCGCGCGGCGCGCTCGGCCCACTACGACCTCATCGTGGTCGGCGGGGGACCGACCGGGCTCACCGCCGCGATCTACGCCGCGCGAGAGAACGAGCGCGTGCTCATCGTCGAGAAGTCGGCCGTGGGTGGCCAGGCCGGGGTCACCGAGCGGCTCGACAACTACCCGGGCTTCCCCGACGGCGTCGCCGGCCACGAGCTCGCCGACCGGATGCGGCGCCAGGCCGAGCGCTACGGGGTCGAGATCCTCCAGGCCGTCGCGGTGTCCGCCCTCGCCCCCGAGGGGCGCGAGCTGGCGGTGGCGACCTCGACCGGAGACGACTACCGGGCCCCGGCGGTGCTGGTGGCGACGGGCTCGCTCTACCGGCGCACGGGGGCCGAGGGCGAGGCCGACCTCATCGGCGCCGGCATCCACTTCTGCGCCACCTGCGACGGCCCGTTCTACCGCGGCGTCGACGAGGTCGTCGTCGTCGGTGGGGGCAACAGCGGGCTCGAGGAGGGCCTCTTCCTCACCCAGTTCGCCCGACACGTGACCGTGGTCGAGCACTCCGACACCCTGGCCGCGGGCCGGCTCCTCCAGGACAAGGTGCGCGCGCACCCCCAGATGACCGTCGTGACGAATACGGCGGTCGTCGGCTTCGTCGCGGGCGAGACCCACAAGCTCACGAACGTCGTGCTCGAGGACCGCGCCACCGGACGCCGGCGCGACCACCCGGCCTCGGGGGCCTTCGTCTTCATCGGGCTGGACCCGAACACCTCGTTCCTCGCCGGCGCCCTCGACCTCGACGAGCGGGGCTTCGTCGTGACCGACGAGCAGTTCCGTACCTCGATGCCGGGGGTCTTCGCGGCCGGCGACGTGCGTCGAGGCTCGACCAAGCAGCTGGCCTCGGCGGTCGGCGAGGGGGCGGCCGCGGCGATCCAGATCCGCTACCACCTCGACAAGGTCGAGGCCGCCCGCTAGGTCAGCGCCAGCTCCACCGTCGTCCCGGTGGGCCACTGCTCCCGGTGGGCGGTGTTGAGTCGCCACACGCTCGAGCGCCCCTCGACCCGCCAGGCGGTCGGACCGCCCACGAGGGCCGTCTCCTCGTCGACGCCCAGCACGGTGAGGACGTCCTCGTCGGGCAGGACCATCCGGGTGAGGAAGTCCGGGACCCACCGGCCGAAGGCGTCGAAGTGCGGGATCACCCCGAGTCGGCCGAGCAGGCCGAGCCCGGCCGTCGCGGCGTGCTGGGGGTGGCGGATCGAGGGGACCCACGCCCCGAGGGCCATGGCGCCGGCGCTGCAGCCCGCGAGGGCCGACCCCTCGCGCCAGGCGGCCTCGATGGCCCGCCAGACCAGGCTGTCGCGCAGGGTGTCGGCGAGGTAGTGGGGGTCGCCGCCGGACAAGTAGATGAGCCCGGCGCCCTCGACGAGCGCCGCCAGGGCCGGGTCCTGCGCGTCGGCGCGGCTCGTCACGGGCACGACGACGGCCTCGACGCCGAGGCGCTGGGCCTGGGCCCGTCCGAGCTCGTGCCAGCGCGCGACGACCTCGGGGCCGTCGGGCACCGCGGCGGTGGCGAGCTGGACGTAGCGCGCGGGCCGACCCTCGAGCAGGCCACCCTCGATCGCGGCCATCGAGGGCAGGTACTCACCCGAGCCGACGAGGGCGAGGGGTCCGGGCGCGGCGTTCGTCTCGTTCACGTCCCTCGCGGTCGGGGAGCGGTCAGCCGTAGGCGCGGGCGTTGCGCTTGGCCATCACGGCGCGCACCGCGTAGTAGCCGACGAGCGCGCCGATGAGACCGAACACGAGTCCCCCGGCGATGTCGAGCGGGGAGTGGATGTGGGCGGCCACGCGCGCCCAGCTCACGAGCAGGGCGTTGATGAACAGCACGATCGCGAGCCGTTTCGACCACGTCCACAGCGCGAAGGCTAAGAAGAAGGTGAGCATCGCGTGGTCCGAGGGGAAGCCGTTGTCGGCGGCGTGGGGGATGATCGGGGTGATGTGGTCGCGCACGAAGGGTCGCGTGTCGTAGAAGAGCTTGCCCCCGATGAACATCAAGATGAGGGCGACGACCCCGCCGACCACCAGGGTCGCCCCGAGGGTCACCTTCTTCGAACGTGAGCAGCGCAGCCAGTACAGCGCCACGAGCACCACGCTGATGAGAAAGAAGTACTCCCCGACGAGGCGGATGACCGTGTGCACCTCGGCGAGTCTAGGTCCGGGTCGGGACCCCGAGCGTTCGCCTGGCTAGCCTTTGGGGGGTGCGACGGTGGTGGTGGCTCCTCGACCTCGTGGTCGTGCTGGCCTTCGTCGTGATCGGGCGGGCCTCGCACCACCACGGCGAGTCGGTGGCCGGCGTGGTCTCCACGGCCTGGCCGTTCGTCCTCGGGCTGGGCGCGGGCTGGCTCGTGGTCGCCGTGCGGGGACGCACCGGGGCGCGCGTCGGGGACGGCGCCGTGGTGCTCGTGACGATGGTCGCGGTGGGGATGGCCCTGCGGGTGTTCGTCGGCCAGGGGACGGCCGCGGCCTTTATCGCGGTCGCCCTCGCCTTCAACGGCGTCTTCATGCTCGGGGCGCGTCTCGTCTGGCCCCGCGTGGCGCGCCACGCCTAGCGCCGACCCGTCGCGTCGGACCGCCCTCGCTAGGGTGGGTCCGATGCCGACGACCGGGCCTCGGCTGCTGTGTTGTGACACGGTGCTCGTCGACCTCGTCCTCTCGGTCTCGAGGATTCCCGAGCGCGCCGGTG
>JAKABC010000188.1 GCA_021802025.1 Actinomycetes bacterium | reverse complement strand
CAGCCCCGAGACCGCCATCTACTCCAAGCGCAAGACCCTCTACGGGCTGCACCTGGCCAAAGACGACGTCGTGCGCACCGGTGAGATCGTCGTGTGCGAGGGCTACACCGACGTCATCGCCTTCTTCGGCGCCGGCGTGCCCCGGGCCGTCGCCACCTGCGGGACGGCCCTGGGCGAGGACCACTTCCGGGTGATGCGCAACTTCGCCCGGCGCATCGTGCTCGCCTACGACGCCGACGGCGCGGGCCAGAGCGCGGCCGCCTCGGTCTACCAGTGGGAGCGCCAGCACGAGGTCGACGTCGTCGTGGCGCGCCTGCCCGACGGGCTCGACCCGGCCGAGCTGGCCCAGCGCGACCCGGCGGCGCTGGCCCGGGCCGTCGAGGGGGCCGTGCCCTTCTTACGGTTTCGCCTCGAACGGGTGCTCGAGGGCGCCGACACCACGAGCGTCGAGGGACGGGCCCGCGCCGGCGAGCTCTGCGCGGCGGTGATCGCCGAGCACCCGAGCGAGCTCACCCGCGACCAGTACGTGATGGACGTCGCCGACCGACTGCGCCTCGAGCCGCGCGCGCTGCGCGAGGCGGTGGCCGCCCACCGGCGCGGCGACCGCCCGGCCGAGGGGCCCACCCGTCGGGCGGCCCCGGCGCCGCGGGCCCGCACCCGGCCCCGCCCGGGTCACGAGGCGCTGCGCTTCGCGGTCCACGGGCCGCGCGAGCTGCGCGAGCGGCTCGCCCCGGCCCTCTTCTCCGACGAGGTCCAGCGCAGCGCCTTCGAGGCCCTCGTCGAGGCGTCGAGCACCCAGGGCGCGATCGAGGCGCTCGAGCGCCGCGGCGAGGAGGAGGCGGCCCTCGAGCTCGCCGAGATCGCCGTCGAGCCCCCCGAGGAGTCCCTCACCGAGGGCGAGGTGGCGGCCGTCGTCGCCCAGCTCATCCGTTCGGCCCTGCCCGAGGCCCTCGCGAGTCTGAGCCGCGAGCTATCGGCCGGGCGCGTCGACCCCGAGGTCGTGCGCGCCACCATCGTCGACGTGAAGGCGCGCGAGGAGCAGCTGCGCGAGGAGCACGGCGCCGCGGCCCTCGAGGCCGAGCGGGACCTGCGCGAGTGGCTGATCGCGCGCGCGGCGACGGCCCCGTGAGCTCACGTCGGCCGGGCGTCCCCGGGCGCATCGGCGGGCTCGACGTCCGGGCCCCGCTCGCACCCGAGGAGGAGCGGCGTCTCTACCCGATCATCCGCGAGGGGCGGCGAGCCGACGCGGAGCTGGCCGAGGGGCTGGTGCGCGACCCGGCGCGCCGGCGCCAGCTGCGCCGAGCGCGTTCCGCGGGCCAAGAGGCCGAGTCGACGTTGCTGCGCGCGACCTTCGGCCTCGTGAAGGCCCGGGTGAACGAGCGGGGCTACCGGTGGCGCGACGAGGACCTCGAGCTGGCCGGGGTCGAGGGCCTCGTCAACGCGCTGCACCGCTTCGACCCCGACCAGGGGACGCGCTTTTCGACCTACGCCAACTACTGGATCACCAAACTCGTGAACCAGGCCGTCGCCCAGCGCGCGGGGCTCACCGACGCCGAGATGCGTCGGGTCCTCGCCTACCAGCGCCTGGTGCGCGCCCAGCCCGCGCGTCGTCCGGGCGTGCGCGAGGTCGCGACGGCCCTGGGGGTCAGCGTGACGGTCGCGCGCGAGACCGCCCAGCTCGCCCTCGACCTCGAGCAGCGTCGCGAGGGCTCGGTCGCCCTCGACGATCTCGACGACCGACGCGAGCGCCCCCCCGAGGCCCCGGCGTGGGTCATCGACGAGCTGCGACGACTGACCGGCGAGGACTTCGACGCCTTCTGGCAGTACACCTTCCACGCCGCGACCCTGAGCGAGCTCGCCCGTTCGCGGGGCATCTCGCGCCAGGCGCTGGCCAAGCGTCTCGAGCGCTGCCGGCGCGCGGTGCGCGAGAGCCCCGAGGCCGGGCGCCTGGCGCGCTGGCTCGACGAGCAGTAGCCCGCGAGAGCTGGATGGTAACGTGGACCCGCTATTCCCAGATAGCTCAATTGGCAGAGCAAGCGGCTGTTAACCGCTAGGTTGCAGGTTCGAGTCCTGCTCTGGGAGCCACCCCGCAGTTGACTTAGGGCCGTAGCTCAGTGGTCAGAGCAGGGGACTCATAATCCCTCGGTCGTGGGTTCGATCCCCACCGGCCCTACTCACAGCCCTACCACTGCTCGTGACACGCTTGTTGCTTTCGGATCGCGCTACGTAACACCAACGATTTTGCGTCGAATTCTCCTACTCTGGAATCGTGACCAAGAGTGCCGTTACGACCGTTGGCGAATCGGCCGAGCGCATTCGTGTCGACGACGGGCGAAAACTGAACGTTTTCGACGGTGAAAAGTGAACACCCGAACATGGAGGGGTGATCACTTTGGAAGACTGGGCACTGATCAGGCGGCTGGCGGCCGAGGGGGTTCCCAAGGCCCGCATCGCTGAGCGGTTGGGGATCTCGCGAACCACCGTCGTGAAGCTGGCGGCGTCGCCGGCACCGCCGAGCTATGAACGCACCCCGACCGACACCTCGTTCGTGGCCTATGAGCCGAGGGTGAGGGCGCTGCTCTCGGAGTTCAGTGACCTGCCGGCGAGCGTGCTCGCCGAGCGGGTGGGCTGGACCGGCTCGGAGTCGTGGTTCCGCGAGAACGTGCGGCGGATCCGCCCCGACTATCGCCCGATCGATCCCGCCGACCGGCTGACCTGGGAGCCGGGAGACGCCGTCCAGTGTGACCTGTGGTTCCCGCCGACGCGGGTCCCCCTCGAGGACGGTTCGACGCCGCTCATGCCGGTGTTGGTGATGACGCTCGCGCACTCTCGCTTCATCCTCGCGCGCATGATCCCCACCCGGACGACCGCGGACCTCCTGCTCGGCACCTGGGAGCTGCTGAGCGAGCTCGGACGAGTGCCGCGCCGGCTGATCTGGGACAACGAGGGCGGCATCGGCAAGCGCGGTCGCCTGGCCGAGGGGGTCGCCTCCTTCATGGGGACCCTGGCCACGAGGCTCGTCCAGCTGCCGGCGCGTGACCCCGAGTCCAAGGGCATCATCGAGCGGCGCAACGGCTTCTTCGAGACCTCGTTCCTGCCGGGGCGCACCTTTGAGTCCCCGGCCGACTTCAACGCCCAGTTCGCCCACTGGCTGACCCGGGCCAACGCCCGGGTCGTGCGCACCGTGAGGTTCGCGCCGATCGAGCGCCTCGAGGCGGACACCGCCCCCATGCGCGAG
>JAKABC010000016.1 GCA_021802025.1 Actinomycetes bacterium | reverse complement strand
CGTCGGCGTCGACCCGGTGGGCGGCGCGCGAGGCCAGCCGCGTCGCGCGGCGCGCGCCGACCACCTCGTAGCGCACGCTCACCTGGTGGGGGATGTCGGCGCGCAGGGTCCGCTCCAGCAGCGCCGAGCCGGGCGCGACGGCGCTGAAGTCGCGCACCCGGTAGACCCGGATGACCCCGTTCGCCCCGCGCAGGTGGGTGGGGCGCTCGTAGTAGAGAGCGTCGTTGCCCCCGCCGAGGTCGAGCGCGTCGACGAGGGCGCCCGGCGCACTCGCCCAGCCCTCCGGGGCGCCCGCGCCGGGCGGGGCCGCGAGCAGGGTCCGTCGCGTCGGCGCCGGGGTCACGTGCAGCGTGACGACCCGGTCGCCCCCGGTGCTCGCGGCCTCGATCGCCCCCGCGAGCGCCCGGGCCGTCTCTAAGTCGGCGCCGGTGAGATCGAGCCGACCGCGGTGGACGAGCTCGTAGCCGGCGAGCGCCCACGCCGGCGCGCGGTCGCTCCAGAGGAGGTCCTCGCCCTCGAGGGCGAGCCCGCCCACCACGTGGGCGTGGGTGCGCCCGAGGTAGCTGAAGGCGACGGCCGCCACCTCGGCCGCGCTGAGCCCCCCGGCGACCGGGATCGCCGCGAGGACGAGCGTGAGGCCGGCGAGCGCGCTGAGGCGCCACGCGGGCCCGTCGAGCAGCGACGCGGCGAGCAGCGCCACCCCCGCCAGGGGCGCGATCACCTGGTGGGGCGCGAGACCGACGAGGCGCGAGCGCGCGTCGGCCTCGCCCAGGCGGACCTCAGTCATCCCAGTGCCACCCGACGACCGGACCGAGCCGATCGCGCAGGATGGCGACGTGGCCCCGGCGCACCGGGCGCTCGCCCACCACGGGCGGCGCCGGACGGGGTGCGTCGGGGTCCCACTCGGGCAGGGTGATCTCGCCGACGCCCTCCCACATCGGGATCCCGAGGTCCGCGGGGCGCGTGGGCGGGCCCGGGTCCTCGACCTCGGGGACGGGGACGAGGCCGCGCAGCCGACCCGGCCCGCCCACCCCGGCCGCCCGGGCGGCGCGGGCCCGCAGGCCCTCGAGGCCGGCGAGCGCCGTCGACTCCATCACCGGCACCAGGCGCAACAAGACGAACGGCGAGGCCGTCGCGAGCAGGAGGGTCACCGCGCCGGCGACGACCGTGGAGAGGGACGGCGTCGTGAGCTCGGTGACGCCGAGCGCCAGGGTCACGACGATGACGAGCTTGCTCGCGGCCACCACCGCGAAGGTCTCGGCGAGGCGCCACCCCAGCCGGCGCAACGAGGGCAGGGCGCACAGGGGGACGACCACCGGCACCACGGCCAACAAGAGGGCGAGCGCCAGGGTGCGCACGACGAGCTCGCACCACACGAGCATCGAGCCGACGAGGAGAAGAGTCGCGATCAGCCCCACCGCGGCGCCGGGCACGCCGAGGGGCACCACCGCGAGGAACCGCGCGAGGGCCGCGACGTGCGTCGCCACGTGGGCGGCCGAGACGCTCGACGCCTGGTCGACGGCCGTGAGCACGAGCCCGCCCACCGGCCGGGCCAGCACCACCCCGGCGACGCAGGCCGGGGCGACCCCGAGGTAGGTGCGCCACAGCGCGCCGCTGTCGCCGTGGCGCAGCGCCTGGAGCGTCGCCACCACGAGGCCGACGACCAACAGCACGGGCGCGAGGGGCACCAGCGCCGCGAACTCCGCCCGCGAGGCCGCGAGCACCTGGGCGGGACTCCCGGTCGAGCCCAGCACGGCGCCCAGGCCGTGGACGATCCACCCGACGCCGCCGACGACCCACGCGACGAGGAGGGTGAAGAGGGACGACGCACCGCCCTTGAGCGCGCCGGCGGCGCACGCGGCCGGGTTCACGACGCAGGTCGCCGCGCCCATCAGTGGACCCGCAGGCCGGCGTGGAAGAAGAAGTTCACGAGCGCCGGCGCGGCGCCGATGAGCACGGCCGCCACCAGCGCGGCGACCACCGCGCGCCGCCCCTGGGCCGAGTGGTGCATGTTCTGGGTGTGGCTGCCGATGGCCCACAGGGCCGCCCCCAGTAAAAGGGCCACCAGGGCCGCGATCAGCGCCCACGACGCGAGGCCGTTCGCGAGCTGCTGGAGCGCCGCGCTGCCGGGCAAGGCGCTCGTCGAGGGCGAGAGGGTGACGTCGGCGATGGGCACGAGACCTCGTTTCTTCTCGGGGTTTCTTCTCGGGCGCCCCAACGGTCGGCCGACCCCGCGCCGTGGTCTGCGAGACTGGGCCCGTGCTCCTCGCCTCGCTGAAGACCCTGGTCGACCGCTGGTCGACCGTCGAGCTGTACCTCGTGGCCGCGGGCGTGCTCGTCGTCGGGCTCTTCCTCGGGGCCCTCGTCGGGCGACTGCGCGGGCACCGGGCCATCGCCCAGCGACTCAACGCGCTCGCCTCGCGTCTGGCGGTCGAGGCCCGACCCGACGACGGCCGGGTCGAGACGGCCCTCGCCTTCCTCGAGGAGGTGACCGGCGAGGCCCACCACGCGGTGAGCGAGTCGAGCGCCGAGACGCTACGGCTGCGCCGCTCGCTCGACACCCTCCCGCTGGGCCTCGTCCTGTGCGACGAGGCCGGCTCGGTGGTCTTCCGCAACCACGTGGCCGAGGGCCTCATGGCCAGCCGCTACGGCGAGGCGATCGCGGCCCAGGCCGTCACCGAGGTCCTGGCCGAGGGCTGGACCCGCGGCGCGGCCGAGCGGACCGTCGACATCTTCGGCCCCCCGCGGCGCACGCTCAACGCGCGCGCCAGCGTGATCGACGACGGCCGGCGCAGCCTCGGGGTGCTCGCCGTGATCGAGGACGTCTCGGAGCGCCGGCGACTCGAGGAGGTGCGCCGGGACTTCATCGCCAACGTCAGCCACGAGCTGAAGACACCCATGGGCGCCCTCGGACTGCTCGCCGAGACGCTCCAGTTCGAGCGCGACCCCGGGGTCGCCCAGCGACTGGCCGAGCGGATCAACGCCGAGGCCTTCCGGGTGAATCGGATCATCGAGGACCTGCTCGACCTCAGCCGCATCGAGGGCGAGGGGTCGCCGACGCGCGAGCCGGTCTCGGTGTCGCTGCTCGTGGCCGACGCCATCGAGCGCATCCGCACCGCGGCCGAGCAGCACCAGGTGCGTATCGACTTCCACGAGCCCGACGAGCCGGCCGTCGTCGTCGGCGACCGTCGCCAGCTGACCTCGGCGGTCCACGCGCTGTTGGAGAACGCCGTCGTCTACTCACCCCAGGGTGGGGTCGTGACCCTCACCGTCGCGCGGGCCGCGACCGACGAGGGCGCGCCGACGAGCCCGGCCGTGCGCATCGCCATCACCGACCGGGGCGTCGGGATACCGGCGAAGGACCTGGAGCGGATCTTCGAGCGCTTCTACCGCGTCGACCCGGGTCGAGCGCGCGAGACCGGCGGCACGGGGCTGGGGCTCTCGATCGTGCGCCACGTCGCCCAGAACCACGGGGGCACCGTCCTCGTCGACTCCCGCGAGGGCGAGGGGTCGACCTTCACCCTCGAGCTGCCCCTCAACGCGACGTGACCCGCGAGCCCGAGCGCGTCCGGGTCCTCGTGGTGGAGGACGAGGAGTCCTTCGTCGACGCCCTGACCGTGGGCCTGTCGCGCGAGGGCTTCGAGGTCGTGGTCGCCCGCGACGGCCCCGAGGCGCTCACCCTCTTCCGCGAGCGACCGGTCGACGTGGTGCTGCTCGACCTCATGCTGCCCAAGCTGTCGGGTCTCGACGTGTGCCGGGCCATGCGGGCCGACTCGGACGTGCCCATCATCATCGTGAGCGCCAAGGGTGAGGAGGTCGACATGGTCCTGCTGCTCGAGATCGGCGCCGACGACTACGTCACCAAGCCCTACCGCCTGCGCGAGCTCGTGGCGCGCGTGCGGGCCGTGCTGCGCCGGCGCGGGGCCCACGAGCCGGCGCCCCCCGCGACCGAGATCGCCGCCGGCGACCTGCGCATGGACGTCGACGCCCGGCGGCTCTACGTGCGCGGCGAGGAGGTGAAGCTGCGCAAGAAGGAGTTCGCCCTCTTGCGCCTCCTGCTCGAGAACCCCGGGCGGGTGCTCACTCGTGAGGTGCTGATCGACCGGGTGTGGGGCAGCGACTACGTCGGCGACACCAAGACCCTCGACGTGCACATCAAGCGGCTGCGCACCCTCGTCGAGCGCGACCCCAAGAGCCCCGAGCGGATCACCACGGTGCGCGGCGTGGGGTATCGCTTCGAGCCGGCTAGCCCCGCGGGGCGATGAGCCGCCGCCCGCCCAGGTAGGGCGAGAGGACCTCGGGCAGCACGACGGTGCCGTCGGGGCGCCGGCCGGTCTCCACGAGCGCGGCCCAGATGCGGGCCCAGGCCAGCGCCGAGCCGTTCACCGTGTGCACGAAGCCCAGCGTGCCGTCCGCGCGCCGGTAGCGGACGTTGGCCCGCCGTCCCTGGAAGTCGGTGAACCAGCTCACCGAGGAGACCTCGAGCCACTTGTCCACCCCGGGGCTGTAGACCTCGAGGTCGACGGTGTAGGCCGACGCCGTGCCGAGGTCCCCGGTGCACAGGGTGAGGAGCCGGTAGTAGAGGCCGAGCTCGCGCAGCAGTCCCTCGGCGCGCGCCAGGACGTCGGCGTGGCACTCCTCCATCTGCTCGGGGGTGCAGTAGGCGAAGAGCTCGACCTTGTCGAACTCGTGGACCCGGAGCAGTCCGCGCGTGTCGCGACCGGCGGCTCCGGCCTCGCGTCGGAAGCACGGGGTGAGGGCCGTGAGCCGGAGCGGGAGTTCGGCCTCGGGGATGATCTCGCCGCGCCGCAGCGAGGTCAGCGGGACCTCCGCGGTGGGGATCGCCCACAGCCCGTCGCGCTCGATCGCGTACATGTCGTCGGCCGACTTGGGCAGATGTCCCGTGGAGAGCATCGTCTCGGTCAGGGCCAGGCTCGGCGGACGGATCTCCTCGTAGGCGTCGGCGTGGCGATCGAGGGCGAGGGCCGCGAGCGCCCGGATGAGGCGGGCCCCGTCGCCCCGGTACAGGGGGAACATCGAGCCGGCCAGGCGCGCGCCGGCTTCGAGGTCCAAGATGCCGAGCTCGGCGCCGATCTCCCAGTGCGCGACGCGCTGGTGCTCGCCGTACTCGGGCGGCGGCGCGCCCTCGTCGAGGCCCGGCCACCACCGGCTCGTCTCGACGTTGTCGGCGTCGTCGGCGCCGTCGGGCACCCGTGGATCGGGCAGGTTGGGCAGAGAGAGCAGGATCTCGCGCAGCCGCTCGGCGACGCGTTCGGTGTTCTCGCGCGCCACGCGCTCCTCGTCGCCGCGCGCCCGGCTGGTGGCCGCCAGGGACTCGGCCCGGCCGTCGTCCTTGCGACGGCGGGCCTCGGCGACCTGGCGCGAGAGGTCCTTCACCTCGGCGCGCAGCCGCTCGGTCTCTTGGAGGAGCTTGCGGTGCTCGAGGTCGAGGGTCACGAGGTCGTCGATCGTCTCGCCGGCGACCCCCCGACGCCCGAGGGCCGCTTTCACGAGCTCGGGCTCGCGGCGCACCAGGGTCAGGTCGATCACGGGTCCAGGATACCGACGTGTCGTCGAGGACCCCGGGGGCCAGTAGGTTCGTACCCCGTGAGTCACGCGCTCGAGGTCACCGGTCTCGAGGTCGCCTTCGGTGCGCTGCGGGCCCTCGACGGCGTGACGCTGGCCGCCGACTACGGCGAGGTGCTGGGCCTGCTCGGGCCCAACGGCGCCGGTAAGACGACGCTCGTGGAGACCCTGCTGGGCTTTCGCTCACCCACCGGCGGCGCGGTGCGCGTCCACGGGCTCGACCCGGTGCGCGACCACGCGGGGGTGGTCGCGCGCACCGGGGCGCTCCTCCAGCGCGGCGGGGTGTGGGCACCGATGAGCCCGCGCGACGTGCTGCGCCTCACCGCCGCCTACTACGACGCGCCGCGCGACCCCGACGAATTGATCGACCTGCTCGACCTCGGGCGGTGCCGGCGCACGCCCTGGCGACGCCTCAGCGGGGGCGAGCAGCAGCGCACGCTGCTCGCCCTGGCCCTCCTCGGTCGGCCCAAGGCGCTCGTGCTCGACGAGCCGACCACGGCGGTCGACCCCGAGGGTCGCCAGGTAATCCGCGACATCGTCGCCACCGAGCGCGAGCGGGGCTGCGCGATCCTGCTCACCACCCACGAGCTCGCCGAGGCCGAGCGCCTCGCCGACCGCCTGGTCGTGGTGCACCGCGGGCGCGTCGTCGCCGAGGGGACCCTCGACGACCTGGCCGGCGAGCCCGAGATCGTCCTCGAGGTCGACGGTCCCCTCGACCCGGCCCCGCTGGCCGCCCGGCTGGCCGTCGCGGTCCGGCTCGACCCCGAGGGCCGCCTGCGAATCGCGGCCGCCTCCACGCCCGAGCGGATGGGCCTGGTGAGCGAGTACCTCGAAGGGGTCGGGCGGACGATCCGGTCGATGCGCACCCGAGCCACCCTCGAGGAGCGCTACCTCGCCCTCATCGCCGAGAGTCGGGCGGACCGGCCGTGACGGCGCTGCTCGCCCAGGCGACGGCCGAGGTGCGCATGACGCTGCGCCGCGGCGAGACGCTGCTGGTCACCCTGGGCCTGCCGGTGCTGCTGCTCGTCTTCTTCTCGCTGGCCCACGTGGTCGCGACGCCCGGGCCCTCCCGGGTGGACTTCATCGCGCCGGGGATCCTCGCCCTGTCGGTGCTGTCGACCTCGCTCGTCGCGCTCTCGATCGCCACGGGCTTCGAGCGAACGACCGGTGTCCTGCGCCGTCTGCACGTGACCCCGCTCGGCCGTCGCCGGCTCATCGGGGCGAAGATCGTGGCCGTGCTCGTGACCGAGGCGATCCAGGTGCTGGTCCTCGCCCTGGTGGCCCTGGCGCTCGGCTGGCGGCCCCACGGGGGGGCCGCCGGGGGCCTCGTGGTGGCCGCGGCCCTGATACTGGGCTCGGCCGGGTGCGCGGGCATCGGGCTCGCCCTCGCGGGCCGGCTGCGCGCCGAGGTCAACCTCGGGGCGGTGAACGGCCTCTACGTCGTGCTGTTGCTGGTCTCGGGGATCGTGGTGCCCCTCACCTCCCTGCCCGGGGTGCTGGCGCGCGTCGTCGTCGGCCTGCCCGCCGGGGCCATGGCCGAGGCGCTGCACCGCGTGCTGGGCACCGGCGCCGCGCCCACGCTCACCGACTGGGTGGCGCTGGCGGCCTGGGCGGTCGTCGCGCCGCTGCTCGCCGCGCGCACCTTCAACCTCGACTAGGCCCCTCGACCCGTTCGAAGGCCCTCGCGAAGGCGTCGGGCGCCTGGACGACGCCCGAGCAGCCATCGCGACCGGGCGCGCCGGGACAGCCCCCGTTGTCGCGCTGGAGCGCCCAGTAGGACAGGGCGTGGAGCCCCCGGGACCGGGCGAAGGCGACCAGGGCGCGCGCGTCGCCGAGGGTGAAGGTCTCGGGCCGGCCGCGGTCGTCGAGCCCGATCATCACGGTGAGCGCGACCCTCGCCCATCGCTCGGCCGCGCTCGCCCCAGGGTCCAGCGCGCGCAGGAGGCGCGCGACGCCGCGCGCGGCGCCCTCGGCCGCCGCCGCCATCGGGTGGCGCCGGCCGTCGAAGAAGTCGAAGGCCATCGCGTTCACCACGGGGTCGAGCGGGGCGTAGCGGCGCACCAGGGCCGCCCCGGCCGGCGTCAGCCCCGTCGGGTCGGCGGGCAGCGTCAGCGAGACGACAAGGCGCTGGTGGTGGCGCGCGAAGGAGCCCTCCAGTAGTTCGAGCGCGCGCAGCCGTCGCGCGACGCTCTTGGGATCCCTGAGGGCCCGGTCCTCGATGTCGAGGTCGAGGTACGGCGTGCGGTACGCCGCCAGGGCCGCGCGGTAGGCGCGGTATATCGCGCGCACCGAGTGGCAGGCCATCGCCACGTCGGTGCCCCCGTGGTCGGCGCCGTAACCGCCGAAGGAGACCACGACCGCCCCCCGGTACGCCCGCAACGAGTGGGCGAAGGCCGCCAGCGGCGTCGCCGGGTCCCCGTTCCAGGCCACCCGGCAGGGCCGACCGGGCTCGCTCGAGAGGAAGGCGAGGGTGACCCCGGGGAGGTGGGCCGCCGTCACCGCCACGACGGGGGTCGGCACGGCGTAGGTCTCGTCGTAGGGCACGAGGAGCGTGGCCCCGGCCCGACCGACCCCGACCAGCCCCACCAGCGCGGCCGTCGCGAGCGCGACGCCGGCGCGCACCTCAGTGCGTGAGCGCGGCGATGCCCCGGGCCAGGGCGACGTTAGAGATGGCCCCGAAGTGCACCCCGCGCACCACCCCCGACGCCGAGACGAACACCGTCTCGGGCAGCGTCGCGAAGCCGAAGTCGCCGCTCGCCATCGTGCCGTTCGCGTCGACGGCCACCGGGTCGGGGAAGCCGGCGCGCGCGACGAACCCGGTCGCCGCCGCGACCTGGTCGTTCGAGTCGACGCCCACGACCGACACGCCCGCCGGCGGGTGGGCCCGCAGGTAGGCGCTCACCCGCGGGACCTCCCCCTTGCAGGGGGGGCACCAGCTGGCGAAGAAGAGCAGGACCGTGGGGTGGTGGTGGGCGTAGGGCGCGCTGACCGTGCCCCCGTGCAGCCCGGGCAGCGTGAAGTCGGCGGCCCGCGTACCCACGAGCGCCGAGTTCGCGTGGGGCGAGCCGCCCGCGGTGACCTTGCCCCCGGTGAGCACCGAGACCACGGTGATCAGCGCCACCGCGACGACGACGCCGATCCCGATCGAGACCATCATCATCGGTGACGGCTTGCGCCGTGGCTCAGTGGTGCCGGACGACGACATCGACCGCCATCAAGATGAAGAGCGCGGACAGGTACGTGATCGAGAAGTGGAAGAGGCGCATCGCCTCGCCGACGTCGGCGCGGTCGTCGCGCGCGTGGCGGTAGAGCCGCAGGGCGTAGAAGGTGAAGAGGCCGCCGAGCACCGTCGCCGAGAGTGCGTAGACCCAGCCCAGGTGCGCGCTCGGACCGATCAGCATCGTGAGGGCCCACATCACGACCGAGTAGACGAGGATCTCGAGGGTGGTGCGCCGCAGCGAGGCGACGACGGGCATCATCGGCACGTGGGCCGCCTCGTAGTCGTCGCGGTAGCGCACGGCCAGCGCCCAGAAGTGCGGTGGGGTCCAGATGAAGATGACCAAAAAGAGCAGGAACGGCGTCCAGCCCAGGGAGTTGGTCACCGCGGCCCACCCGATCAGCACCGGGACCGCCCCGGCCGCACCCCCGATCACGATGTTCTGCTTGGAGCGCCGCTTCAGGATGATCGTGTAGACCACCACGTAGAAGGCGGTCGCGGCCAGGGCCAGCCACGCTGACAGGGCGTTCACCCACACCGCCAGGGTCACGAAGGCCAGCACCTCCAGCCCCGTCGCGAAGAGCGCGGCGGCCAGGGGCGTCATGACCCCGGTGACGAGCGGGCGGTTCTTGGTGCGCTCCATCACCGCGTCGATGTCGCGGTCGATGACCATGTTGAAGGCGTTCGCCCCACCGGCGGCCAGCGTGCCGCCCACGAGCGTCGCCAGCGTCAGCCACAGGCTCGGGATGCCGTTGGCCGCCACCACCATCGTCGGGACGGTGGTCACCAGCAGCAGCTCGATGATGCGCGGCTTGGTGAGGGCGAGGTACCCGCTCAGCACGTCCGAGAGGGGGCGGGCCACGGTCATCGGGACGGTCATGGGCGAGAGTCTAGGTGGCGGGGTTTTCTCTAGGCTAGGGCCGTGCTCGACTCGCGGCGCCGCGTCCCGAACCCCGTGTTCCGCTGGTTCGCCCTGGCCTCCTTCGTGGGCTCGATCCTGTCGGTCCTGACCGGAGCGGCCGTCCGGCTCACCGGGTCGGGACTGGGCTGTCCCGACTGGCCCACCTGCTTCAAGGGTCGCGTGACCGGCTCGATGTCGATCCACCCCTTCATCGAGTACTCGAACCGCATGGTCAACGCGACCTTCATCCTCGTGATCGGGGTGACCGTCCTGGCCGCCTGGTACCGCTCCGAGCGCCGTCGGGACCTCTGGTGGCTCTCCCTCGGCCTCGTCGCGGGCGTCGTGGGCGACGCCGTCCTGGGCGCGTTCGTCGTCTACTCCAAGCTCAACCCCTACCTCGTGTCGCTGCACATGGTGCTCTCGCTGTCGATGGTGGTGCTGGCCGCGACCCTCTACCACCACTCCAAGTACCTCTACGGCCCCGGCCGGCGCGCCGACCGGCGCGACCCGTGGTTCTCCCTCCTCGCCCGGCTGTTGTGGATCCCCTTCGTCGCCCTGGTCGTGACCGGGACGGCCACCACCGGCTCGGGCCCCCACGCCGGGAACGCCTCGGGCCAGCTCGTGGCCCGACGGCTCCCCTTCGCCCTCTCCTCGGCCGCCTGGGTCCACTCGGTGATGGCCGTCTTGTTCATCGGGCTGGTGACCGGACTGCTGGCCGCGATCTGGCGCAGCGACGCGCCGACGCCCCTGAAGCTCGGCGTGCGCCGCCTGGTCCTCATCTCGCTCGTCCAGGCGGCGATCGGGCTCACCCAGTACCTCACGCACCTGCCGGCGTGGCTGGTCGAGCTGCACATCGCGGGGGCGACCTCGCTCGCCATCGGGGTCACCCAGTTCAACCTGCGCCAGGTCGCCCGCGACCGAGAGCCGGGGACCCGGCGGGTGCCGGCGGTGGCGTCCCCCCTGGTCACGGCGTAGGAGGGTCGCGCTCGAGGTCGTCGGCCCGGTAGCGTGGCCCCTTGAGCACGACGCCCCCGCCCGGGCCCCCTCGAGCCCAACCGACAACCCCCCGGGGGGTCCGGTGAGCCCGGCCGTCGGCCTGACCCTCGCGGTCCTCACCGTGGCGGCCTTCGCGGCGCCCCTGGTGGCCGAGCGCACCGGCGTGCCCGGACCGGTCCTCGAGCTCGTCCTCGGCCTGGCGCTCGGCTTCGTGCTCCCGACCAGCACGACGGCCGCCGGCACGTTCATCGGGACGCTCGGCTCGCTGGGCTTTCTCATCTTGATGTTCCTCGTGGGCGTCGAGTTCGACCTGCGCCGGATCTGGCACTCGTCCAAGTCCGCCGTCGCCGTGGGCGTCGGCCTCTTTAGCCTCTCGCTCGCGATATCCGAGGCGGTGCTCGGTCGGGGCCTCAACGCCTCGGCCCTGTGGGTGGTGAGCGGCGCGGCGACCTCGGTCGGGATCACCGTGCCCATCCTCTACACCCAGGGCTGGCTGAAGAACCGCTTCGCCCAGGAGGCCATCCTCATCGGGACGGTCGCCGAGTTCTGCTACGTCGTCTTGCTCAACGTGATGAGCGTCGCGCCGTCGCGGGGTCTCAACGAGACGATCCTCCTCGCCTCGGCGCGCACGCTGGCCGCGGTGGGGGCGGCGCTCGCCCTCGGCTTCGCGGTGCGACGGGCGCGCTCGGCCACCCCGCACCACTTCCGGCGCTGGTTCCGCCGCGACGACCCGATCGAGGTCGGCCTGCGCGGGACCTTCGCCCTCCTCTTCCTGCTCGTCGCTATCAGCGCCGTCGTGCACATCGCGCTCGCGATGGGCGCGGTGCTCGCCGGCATCGTCTTTCGCAACGTGATCGGCGAGCCCCGTGCCCTCATCGAGCGACTCACGAGCGTGGCCAACAGCTTCTTCATCCCGCTCTTCTTCCTCACGGTCGGGGTCCAGACGCCCCTGCACCTGAGCCTCGTGGTGCTCGCGCCGCTCGTCGGTGCGGCCATCCTCGTCCAGAGCGTGCCCCGCCTCGCGCTCGTCGGTTACTTCGCGTGGCGAAAGATCCCCCTGCGCGAGGGGCTCGCCGGGAGCCTTTTGTTGATGGCGCCGCTCACGATGCTCGTCACCACCGCCGAGATCGGTGAGCGCACCGGCCGCCTCGGTCCGCACAACGCCGCCGCGATGATCGTCACCGCCGCGCTCTCGGCCCTCGTCTTCCCCGTCCTCGCGCGTCGACTCCTCGTGCGGAGTTCGTCCGACGACGTCGCGCCGACCTGAGTGGGGACTTTCGACCCCGGGTCGGATGGACCACTTTGTGCCAAAGGTCCCTACGGTGACTAACGGGTCGACGAGGAGACTCGTTGACGACTGAAGGGAGGACGTGATGGCCGAGACTCTGCTCGGGGCACTCGTGTCGTTAGATGGACCGGGCCACTACTTCCACTGGCACTGGATCAACATCTCCTACGCCAACCTCACGGTCATCGCACTGATGGTGGTGACCTTCGCGGCGGCGCTGCTCGTGCCGTTCCCGGGGCGGCGCCACAAGAAGGAGACGAAGTGAGCTCGACCGAGATCGACCGCCAGTGGACGACGCGGCTGCGCCACCGGGTGGCGCACCGTCTGCCACCCGAGAAGATGCTGCCCGACACCCAACCGGCCTACGTGGCCTCGTGGATCTACGTCTTCGGGGTAACGACCCTGTCGGCGCTGGCCGTGGTGATCCTCTCGGGGTTCATCCTGGCCCTGAAGGGCCCGCAGTGGTGGCACGCGTCGGGGATCGGCCACTTCGTCAACTCCCTGCACCTGTGGAGCGTCGAGATCTTCTTCTTCGCGATGGTCATCCACCTCTGGGGCAAGTACTTCATGGCGGCCTGGCGCGGCGGGCGCTCGCTCACCTGGGTCACGGGCGTGGTCACGTTCCTCGTGTCGATCGCCACCGCCTTCACCGGCTACGTCAGCCAGACCAACTTCGACTCCCAGTGGATCTCGACCCAGGCCAAGGACGGCATCAACTCGACCGGGGCCGGGTCGTTCTTCAACGTCTTGAACTTCGGCCAGATGCTGATGTGGCACATCGTGCTGCTGCCCCTGGCGGCGGTGGTGCTCACCGCCGTGCACGTCCTGATGGTGCGCGCCAAGGGCGTCGTGCCGCCCTTCGAGGAGAGAGAGGAAGCGCGATGAGCGACAGTCCCGACGTCACGGTCGCCCCCTGGACGGGCCCCCAGCGTCCCTACGACATCATCAAGGAGGGCACCATCGCCTTCCTCGTCGTCGCGATCCTCACGATCGGCCTCGCGGTCGTCTTCAGCTCGCCCGACGACCCGCAGGTCACGATCCAGCAGTGGTCGAACCGGGCGCCGGTCGACTTCGCCCAGACGGCCCTCGCCGAGCTGAACGGCACCTCGGGCACCGCCCAGTACGGAGCGCCCTACAACACCGCCTCGTCGGGCCAGCACCTCGGCCCCTTCACGCTGGCCAAGTGGCTCGGCGCGACGATCCCGGTCAACACGGTGCGCGACTTCGTCCTCAGCCCCCTCGAGTCCCAGCCCCCGTCGCCGACCCTGTCCGCGGCCCTCGCCCAGTGGAAGGGCGCCGGCGCGTCTCAGCGCACGGCCTGGGTCGACGCCTACACCAAGGCCTCGACCAAGATGACCTTCGCCCACGGGACGGTCTCGGTGCCGACCACGTCGGCCGGCCCGGTCCCGGTGATGATCAACTCCCTCGAGCAGATGGCCCGCTCGGGCGCGCTCGACCAGGCCCTGGTCACCCGCAACGGCTTCTACACCTCGAACTTCACGCTCCCGCTCCTCTTCCTCGCCGACGGCTCGTACCTCGGCGACCTGGCCCAGCAGCGCCACCTGCTCGGCACCCAGTGGGGGATGATGAACGAGACGGGCAACTACCCGGGCCAGGCCTGGCTGTGGCTCTACACCTTCTGGTACCAGGTCCCGCCCTTCTCGTCGAGCACGAACGCCGACGTCCTGGTGTGGGCGATCATGATGCTGCTGTCGTTGCTGTTGCTGCTCGTCCCCTTCATCCCCGGGCTGCGCTCGATCCCGCGCTGGACGCGCGTCTACCGCCTGATCTGGCGGGACCACTACCGGACCCAGAGCGCCTAGATCGCCGTGGGGGCGCCCTCGCGCGGGGCGCCCCCACGGCGCTAGCCTCGGGCGGTGAGTGACGAGGGGGTTCTCGACCCGTCGACGATCCCCCTCGAGGCCGCCGAGCCCCTGGCCACCCCGTGGGGCGAGGCCGAGCGGGCGCGGCCCCGGCCCCGGCGTCGGGTTCGGTCGTGGGTCCTGCTCTTGATCGCGGTCGCCGTGGGCTCGGTGCTCGTGCGCGCCTACGTCGTCCAGACCTTCTACATCCCCTCGGGCTCGATGGAGCCGACGCTGTGGCCCGGTCAGGGCATCGTCGTCGACAAGCTCGCGGCCGAGTTCGGCACCATCCACACCGGTGACGTGATCGTCTTTCGCGCCAGCCCCGCCGTAGCCCAGGAGTGCGCCGAGGCCACCCCCGACCTCGTCAAGCGCGTCATCGGCCTGCCCGGCCAGACCCTCTACTCCGAGGGCAACACGATCTACGTCAACTACCGCCCTCTCGCCCAGCCCTGGCCCCACTCGGGCCCGCTCGAGCCCGCGATCGGCGCCCCCCAGAGCCCGATCGTCGTGCCGCCGGGCCAGTACTTCGTGCTCGGCGACAACGAGCCGACCTCGTGCGACAGCCGGTACTGGGGGTTCGTGCCGCGCTCGGCGATCATCGGCAAGGTGGCCTGGCGCGTCTGGCCCCTCTCGGCCATCGGCGGGGTCTAGCGACACCTCGACGCCCTCGGCCAGCGCCGCCTCACCGACCGGGCCGTCGACGGCCTCGCGCAGCAGATCGGCGCGCCCGGCGTGGCGAGCGTACTCCTCGATGAGGTCGATCAGGACCCGTCAACGCGACGGCGACGCGCCCTCGAGGGAGACGATCGCGCGACAGAGCCGGTCCAGTCCGCCCTCGTCGAGCGCGCCCGACGTCGACGTGACGAAGCGACCGCCTCGCCCTTGCTCGCGCACCTCCTCGGGGTCCGTCGCGCTCGCGGTGCGCCACTCCCGGTCCGGGTCGGGGACCCAGTCGACGTCGTCCCAGGGTGGACCGAAGGTCTCCCCGCTGAGTCGCCGGCGAACGACGTCGCCCTCCACGAGGGTCACGTGGCGCAGCCGGCCGGCGAGGGTCATCGTCGAGGCGCCGACGCGCGTCGCAAGGGCCGCGCCGTCGAGCTCGCCGCACTTATAGGCGACGACCCGTCGCACGCGCTCGAGCTCTCCGACGAAGGTCTGCGCCTCGTCGCCCGCGAGCGGTGGTTCAACCGGTATCGCACGCACGGCGCACACGAAAGTACGCACCACCGCAGAGCTGGAGGGGGACACCGGTCGCACCGGGGTGTCCCCGCCGCGCCCGCCCCCGTGGTCCACCAGACGACCCGGGTCACCCGGTGGAGACGATGGGGATCGAACCCACGACCTCAGGCTTGCAAAGCCCGCGCTCTACCAACTGAGCTACGTCCCCGGGCCCCCCACTGTACCCAGGTCGTCGCCGGGCCGACGACGTCGCGCGCGCCGGTCGACTCGCTCGAGCTCGCGCTCGACGTCCGCCCAGTGAAGGGGCGACTCCTCGGGCTCGAGCCCCGACTCCCGCGCGCGGGCCACGATGAGGAAGGCCATCGCCCACAGCGGCACGTACGCGCCGAACTTCGCGACGAAGCCCGCCACCTGCTGGTCGGCGACAGCGCTCAGGTGCAGGATCGCCTCTTGGTGGTGGAGCGCGGGGTAGAGGGGGTGGCGCGAGAAGATCCACACGAACGACAGCGCCGTGACGAGGACCGAGCCGCCGAAGAGATAGCCGGCACGACCCATCGGGGACAGCCGCGTCGTGCCCGGCGCCACGTTGAGCACCGGGAGCCAGAAGACGGCCCCGACCACGAGGTCGACGAGGATCGTCACGCCCCGCACCCAGGCGTGTTCGGCGCCGGCGTCCACGACCGGCGAGGTGAGCGAGGCCGTGCCCACCACCGTCACGAACGCGAGGGCCACCCCCGGCTTCGCCGCGATCCGCACGACGTCATCGAGCGCGGCGGGGCGCGTGAGCCGGGCCGCCAGGTCGACGGGCACCGAGCGCACGAGGAGGGGCGCCACGACCACGATGACGACGAGGCGCTGGGCCGTCGCCACGCTCAGCGACACGCTCGCGGCGAGGTCCCCGAGGGGCCAGAGCGCCACGGCGGCGAGGACGGCGAGTCCGAGGGTGGCGCGCCGCCGGTGCCGCGCGTCGGGTACCACCCGCCGGTGCGCGACCCAGGACCCGACGATCACCAGGGCGGTGACGACGTGCCAGTGGAAGGGCAGCAGCGTCCCCACGGCGTCACCGTAGCGGTCACGGGGTCGTCGAGAGCGTGCGCGAGGAGCGCCACCGCGGCCCGAGCCGCATCGCGATCACCAGGGCCAGGACCAGGTCGCTCACCGCGATGACCCCCGGGTACACGACGCCGGCCGTCGTGAACACCTTGAGCGTCAGCACGGTGATCACGCAGTTGGCGCAGCCGAGGAAGAAGACCCAGTGCGTCTCGGACTCGGGCGCGCGCCACGACTTGCGAAACGTGGGCAGCGCCGCGACCTGGTCGGCGACGATGAAGGCGACGATGGCGACCGTCGCCTCGTTCACCACGGCCCAAAAGACGATGCCCGCCACCGAGATGACCCCGCACACGAAGTCGAAGGCCCCGAGACGCCACACGGCGCGGCGGTCCCGGAAGGAGGCCGCGACGACCACGATCGGGACCACCCCGAGGGCCAGGGTCATCCACCTCGCCAGCCCGACGTTCTGCTGGCTCTCCACCCCGAAGGCCAGCAGACCCTCGAGGCCCCAGAGGGTCCACGTGACGCGGTTGGGCGCGGTGAGCCCGCGCAGGGTGTCGCGGATGTAGCCCGTCGCCCCGAGCGCCGAGAGCGCGACGGCGAGGTAGACGAATCGGGGGTCGAGCACCGCACCAGTCTGCCCGCCCAGAACCGGGCCACCGACCGCCCACCGGGTAGCGTTCGCCCGTGGACGTGGCGGAGTTCTTGGGCCTCGCGCGACTCGACGAGTCGACCTGGTCCTTCGAGGTGGTGGACCGGCTCATCACCCCCGGACGCTTCCTCTACGGCGGGTGCGGCCTCGCGGCCGGGCTGGTCGCCCTCGAGCGGGCGTCCGCGCGCCCGACGATCTACGGCGTCGCCCAGTACGTGGCCTTCGCCCAGCCGGGCGAGACGGCGACCGTGTCGGTCGACCTGGCCGCCGTGGGCCAGCGCGTCACCCAGGGCCGGGCCACCATCCGCGTCGCCGAGCGCGAGGTCCTCACCGTCGTCGCGGCCCTCGGCGCGGGCACCCTCCAGGCCGGGGCGTGGGTCGCCATGCCCGCCGTCGCCCCGCCCGAGGCGTGTCCTCCCCGGCGGTTCCACAGTCCGATGTCGGGCTCGGTCTTCGAGCACCTCGATGTGCGCGTCGCCCGGGGTCGGACCTTCGACCAGCTCGACGGATCGCCCGGGTCGGCCGACTCGGCCCTCTGGGTGAGAGTCCCCCACCACCTCGA
>JAKABC010000187.1 GCA_021802025.1 Actinomycetes bacterium | reverse complement strand
GGCGCTGCGCCGCCTGGCCACCGGGGGCGTGGTCGGGGTGGTGCTCTCCCTGCCGGTCCTCGTGCCCTTCGAGGACTTCTTGAAGGTCGCCTACATCGGCAGCCACACCGCGGCCGTCGACGGGATCAGCCGGCTGCCCGGCTACACCCTCTCGATGTTCTTCGACCCCTACGTCTACGGGACGATCTTCTCCAACCCCAACGTCGCCAACGCCTGGGCCGGCATCGGCGGCTACCTGACCACGACCACGCTCGTGCTGGCCGTCGTCGGCCTGTTCGGCTCGCGCCACCGGCCCCTGCGGATCCTGCTCGCGCTCTGGAGCGTGCTCGGCCTCGCCGGCGCGCTCGACCTCGCGCGCAGCCGGGACCTGTGGAACGTGATCCCCCTGGTGAGCTCGTCGTCATTCCCGCGCTACATCATGCCGAGCGTCGAGATCGCCGTGGTGGTCCTGGCCGCGCTGGGCTTCGCCGACCTCATCGCCCACGCCCGGTCCCGGCGGCTCCTACTCACCGGCACCATCGCCACGACGCTGGTGCTCGCCTACTGCGCGCTCGCCGCGCGCTCGCACAACGTCGGGGTCCCTCTGACCCACAAGAAGGCCATCATCCAGATCGGGCTCGACCTCCTGCCCTTCATCGCCCTGGCGCTGGTGCTCGCGGTCTCGCTGCTCGCGCTCAGCTCGCGCTGGCGGGTGGTGCCCTGGCTGCTCGCGGTGATCATGGCCGGCGAGGCCGTGGTCCTCTTCTTCGTCCCCACGGCCGAGTCGCCCAAGCAGATCACCATCGACACCGCCCCCATCGCCTACCTCCAGACCCACCAGGGTGAGGGGCGGTTCTTGGACCTGGCCGTCCTCTACCCCAACTGGGGCTCGGTCTACGGATTGAACGAGCTCTCGGCGATCGACCTGCCCTTCCCCAAGACCTTCAAGAACTACATCGAGGACCGGCTCTACCCCGGGCTCACCCCGGGCAACCAGTTCACCGTCAAGGGCGGCATGGCCGGCATCGTCGCGCTCGAGGACGAGGTCGTGAAGAACTTCAAGAACTACGAGGCCGCCGGGGTGAAGTACCTGCTCATGAACACCCGGGTCCCGATCGACCCGCGCCTCACCCACCTCGGGGTGCGCAAGGTCTTCTCCGACTCGGTGGGCCTCGCCACCATCTACGCCATGCCCCACCCGCGTCATTTCTTCTCCACGACCAACCCCTCGTGCACCGTTACGAGCACGAACCTGAACCAGGCGACCGTGCACTGCGCCCGCGCGACCACGCTCACGCGCCTCGAGCTCTCGATGAAGGGCTGGAGCGCCACGGTGAACGGCGCCGCCGCCCCGATCACCACCCTCGACGGCGTCTACCAGCAGGTCGCGGTGCCGGCCGGCACCTCGAACGTGACCTACCGGTTCCTGCCGCCCCACGAGCACCTGGCCCTGCTCGCCGGCTTCCTCGGTGTCCTCTTCCTCGTGGGGTCGGTGGTGAACGAGCGGCGCCGGTTCGTCCCGCGCTGGCCCGGCCGCGGGGCCCACGCCCCGCGGCCCTAGGGGACTCGATGGGACGGATCGACGAGATCGACCTGACGAAGTCCCTCACCAAGGAGGAGTCGGCGACGCGGGTGCTGGCCGCCCAGCGCCGCCTCACCCACCTGCGCCTGCTGACGGCCGGGCTGCTCGCGCCCCACGAGATCGGCCCGGGCGTCTGCGTGCTCTTCGAGGGCTTCGACGCCGCCGGCAAGGGCGGGGCGATCCGACGGCTCACCGGGGGCCTCGACCCCCGCCACGTCCGGGTGCGGCCGGTCGGCCCCCCGAGCGCCGAGGAGCTGCGCCATCACTTCCTCTGGCGCTTTAGCCCCGACGTCCCCGGCCGCGGCGAGATGACGGTCTTTGACCGCTCCTGGTACGGCCGGCTGCTCGTCGAGCGGGTCGAGGGGCTGATCGACGACGAGACGGCGCGCCGCTCGGCCGCCGAGATCGTCGCCTTCGAGCGGATGCTCGTCGACAGCGGCGTGACGATCATCAAGCTCTGGCTGCACGTGTCGGCCGACGAGCAGCTGCGCCGCTTCGACGAGCGCGCCGAGGACCCCATGAAGCAGTGGAAGCTGACCGAGGACGACTGGCGCAACCGCGAGGGCCGCCCGGCCTACCTGCGCTGTCTCGCCGACATGGTCGAGTGGACCGACCACGCCCACGCCCACTGGGACCTCATCGCCGCCGAGAACAAGCACTACGCTCGGGCCGCGGTGATCGAGACCGTCGTCGAGCGCTGGGAGAAGGACCTCGAGCGTCGCGGCGTCGCGGTCCCGCCCTCACGCGGACGGGACTACCTCGCGTGAGCGGCCGCTACGGGATCACCGTCCCCTTCGACGGGGTGAGCCTGCCCGAGCACCGCGACTGGTATCGGCGCCTGGCCGACCTCGGCTACACCGACGTCTGGTCGGCCGAGGTCGACGGCGCCGACGGGATCACCCCGCTGGCCCTGGCCGCCGCCACCGAGGCCCGACTCCACCTCGGGGTCGCGGTGGTGCCCGTCTTCACCCGCGGGCCGGGACTGCTCGCCATGACGGCCGCGGCGATGAGCGAGCTCTCCGAGGGGCGCTTCACCCTGGGGCTCGGCGCCTCCTCCCCCGCGGTCGTCGAGCGCTGGAACGCCGTCCCCTTCGACCGGCCCTACGCGCGCACCCGCGACACGCTGAGGTTCTTGCGTAAGGCCCTCGCCGGTGAGCGCGTCGATGAGACCTACGAGACCTTCGCCGTCAAGGGCTTCCGGCTCTCTCGGCCGGTCACCCACGTGCCGACGGTCTTCCTCGCGGCCCTGCGTCCCGGCATGCTGCGCCTCGCCGGCCGCGAGGCCGACGGCGCGATCCTCAACTGGCTCGGGGCCGACGACGTCGCACGTTGTCGGGCCGAGGTCGGCGCCGGAACCATCGCGGCTCGACTCTTCGTGGTGCCGACCGACGACGCCGACCTCGCCCGGCGGGTGGGACGGCGCATGATCTCGTCGTACCTGACGGTGCCGGCCTACGCCGAGTTCCACCGCTGGCTCGGGCGCACCGAGGCGCTCGCCCCGATGTGGGAGGCCTGGGCCCAGGGCGACCGGGCCCGGGCCAACGAGGTCATCCCCGACGCCGTTATCGACGAGCTGATCATCCACGGCCCGCTCGAGGCGTGCCGCGAGCACCTCGCGCGCTACGTCGAGGCGGGCGTCGAGGTGCCGATCCTGGCGATCGTGCCGGTGGGCGTCGAGCTGGCCGACGCCGTCGCCGGCCTCGCCCCGCGCTAGACACCCCTTGCCTCTAACTTGTCAAGCGGCAAGATCGGCTCGGTGTTTC
>JAKABC010000186.1 GCA_021802025.1 Actinomycetes bacterium | reverse complement strand
GGTGCACCGCGAGGTCGTTGAGTCCGACGGGGTCGCCGAGGCGCTGATCCAGGTGGCCGACAGCTACGTCCAGCTCCTCACCCCCACGCGCGAGGACTCGCCGGTGGCGAAGTTCCTCGCCAAGCGGGGCGAGGGACTGCACCACGTGGGCTATCGCGTGCGCGACTGCGCGCAGGCCCTCGAGGCGGTTCGCGCCGCCGGCGGGCGCGTGATCGACGCCGCACCGCGGCCCGGCTCACGGGGCACCACGGTGGCCTTCGTGCACCCGAGCGCCTCCTTCGGCACCCTCGTCGAGCTGGTCCAGGACGGCTCGGGCCACTGAAATACCCTCGGCGCGGCAATCCTCTGATGGGACCCGCGCGGGGTGGGTAGCCTAGCCAGCTATGGAACATTCGATGGCCCAACGATTGAGCGACCTGGCCGCGCGCAAGGACCAGGCGCGCACCGCGGGCGGTGAGCCGGCCCTCGAGCGCCACCGCGCCAAGGGCAAGCTGACCGCGCGCGAACGCATCGAGTACCTCCTCGACGAGGACTCCTTCCAGGAGCTCGACATGCTGACCCGACACATCGCCTCGGGCATGGGCCTCGAGGAGAACCGCCCCTACACCGACGGCGTGATCACCGGCTACGGCACCATCGACGGCCGTAAGGTCTGCGTCTACAGCCAGGACTTCACCGTCTTCGGCGGCGCGCTCGGCGAGACCCACGGCGCCAAGATCCACAAGATCATGGACCTGGCGACGTCCATGGGGCTGCCGATGATCGGTCTCAACGACGGCGCCGGTGCGCGCATCCAAGAGGGCGTCGCGGCGCTCAACGCCTACGGAGGGATCTTCCGTCGCAACGCCGCGGCCTCGGGGGTCATCCCGCAGGTCTCGGTGATCCTCGGGCCCTGCGCCGGGGGCGCGGTCTACTCGCCGGCCCTGACCGACTTCATCTTCATGGTGAAGGACACGAGCCACATGTTCATCACCGGTCCCGACGTCGTTCGCACCGTCACCGGTGAGGTGGTGACCCTCGAGGAGCTGGGGGGTGCCCAGACCCACGCCACCAAGTCGGGCGTCGCCAACTTCGTCATGCCCGACGAGAAGAGCGTCCTCGACGAGGTCCGCTACCTGCTCTCGTTCCTGCCCTCTAACAACATGGAGGAGCCGCCGCGGATCATGTCGGGCGACCCCGCGGACCGCTCGTGTGACACGTTGCGCGAACTGCTGCCGAAGTCCTCGAACCAGCCCTACGACATGAAGAAGGTCATCGCGGCGGTCGTCGACGATGGTGACTACCTCGAAGTGCACGCCAACTACGCCCAGCAGGTGACGTGCGGCTTCGCCCGGGTCGACGGACACACCGTCGGCATCGTCGGCAACCAGCCGGCCGTGCTCGCGGGCGTGCTCGACATCGCCTCGAGTGAGAAGGCGGCGCGCTTCGTGCGCACGTGTGACGCCTTCAACGTGCCCATCATCACCTTCGTCGACGTGCCCGGGTTCATGCCCGGCGTCGACCAGGAGTACGGCGGGATCATCCGCCACGGGGCGAAGCTGCTCTACGCGTTCTGCGAGGCGACGGTGCCGCGCATCTCGGTGATCACCCGCAAGGCCTACGGCGGCGCATACGTGGTCATGAACTCCAAGTCGATCGGGGCCGACCTGGTCTTCGCGTGGCCGACCGCCGAGCTCGCGGTGATGGGGTCCTCGGGGGCCGTGGAGATCGTGCACCGGCGCGACCTGCTCGAAGCGGCCGACCCCAACGCACGCCGTACCGAGCTCATCGACGAGTACGAAGAGCGCTACGCCACGCCCTACATCGCGGCCGAGCGCGGCTTCGTGGACGACGTCATCGACCCGGCCGACACCCGTCGCGTGCTCGCCCGTTCGCTCGACCTCCTGCGCTCCAAGCGCGAGGAGCTGCCCAAGCGCAAGCACGGGAACGTCCCGCTGTGAGCCACGGTCTCACCCCGCGACCGGGCCCCACACCGGCGGAGGTCGCCGCGGTGAGCGCCGCGTTCAGCGTGCTCGCGACCGCGCGTCCCGCCGTTGACGGTGGGCGGGTTCCGGCCTGGCGCTTCTCGGGCCGCTGGTTCAACGCCGGGCGCTACGCCAACCGGCGCCCCATCGTCAGCCACTAGTCGCTCGACGTCTCCACCATCGCGAGCAGGTCACCCATGATCGCCTCCAGGGAGAAGTCCTTGGGGGTGTAGACCGCCGCGACACCCGCCTCGCGCAGCCGTTGGGCGTCGGCCTCGGGCACGATGCCACCGACGACCACTGGCACACGCACGCCCGCGGCGGCCAGACCGTCAAGGATCCGCGGCACGAGTGCGAGGTGAGATCCCGAGAGCAGTGAGACCCCGACGATGTCAACGTCCTCGTCGCGGGCGACGGCCACGATCTCCTCGGGGCTGAGCCGAATGCCTTGGTAGACGACCTCGAAGCCGGCGTCGCGGGCCGCGACCGCGATCTGTTCGGCGCCGTTGGAGTGTCCGTCGAGACCCGGCTTGGCCACCAGCAGCTTGGGCGGCGAGCCGCGCCGCTCGGCCAGGGCACGCGAACGCGACACCAACGCCGCGAAGCCGACGGCGCGGTGACCGACGCCGGCGCGCACCCCCGTGGGGGCGCGGTACTCGCCAAAGACGCCCCGAAGACAGTTGGCCCACTCGCCCGTCGTGCCGCCGGCGCGCGCGAGGGCCATCGAGGGCGCCATCACGTTGTCCGCGGGGTCGTCGCTCGTGACCACGCGCGCGAGCTCGGCGAGGGCCGCTTGGACCGCGGCCTCGTCGCGCTGGGCGCGCCAGGCGACGACGTCCTCGACCAACTGACGTTCGACGTCGGGGTCCACGGTCAAGATGGCCGCGTCGAGGTCGACGGTCAGGGGTGACGGGGCGGTCTCGGTGAACCGGTTGACGCCGACGACAACCTGCTCACCGGACTCGATGCGAGCGACCCGCTCAGCCTGGCTGGCGACGAGCCGCGCCTTCAGTTCCTCGACGGCCGCGAAGGCACCGCCGAGCTCGAGCACGTCGTCGAGCTCGGCGCGCGCCGCGGCGGTGAGCTCGCGGACCTTGGCGTCCATGACGATGGAACCCGCGAAGAGGTCGGGATACTCGAGCAGGTCACTCTCGAACGCGAGGACCTGCTGGAGCCGAAGGCTCCACTGCTGATCCCACGGGCGCGGCAGCCCGAGGGCTTCGTTCCAGGCCGGCAGCTGCACGGCCCGCGCGCGGGCGTCGCCCGAGAGGGTGACGCCGAGCATCTCGAGCACGATGCGCGCGACGTTGTTCTCGGGCTGCTGCTCGGTCAGCCCGAGTGAGTTCACCTGGACTCCGTAGCGG
>JAKABC010000185.1 GCA_021802025.1 Actinomycetes bacterium | reverse complement strand
ACGCCCTGGCCAAGGTGAGCGGGCTCAGCCTCGACAGCTCGCCCCTGCGGGCCCTCGCCGACGACGCGCGCCGGCGCGTGGACGAGCTCATCGCGAACAACCCCGAGCACGCCTCGATGGTCCAGCGCCTCGAGGCCGCGGCCGACCAGAGCGAGGGGACCTCCCTCGGTGAGGAGCTGCCCAGCGGCGAGGAGCTAGCGGCCGAGCTGGAGCGGTTCTTGCGCGGCGAGCACGGCTAGTCGACGTCGCCCTCTTCGACGCGCAGCCCGAGTCCCAGCGCGTAGCCCTCGAGGAAGAGGGCGCTGTCGCCCTGGCGGGGGTGGCGTTCGGCGATGGCGTAGAACTCGGCCGAGTGCTCGACCACCTGGAGGTGGGCGAGCTCGTGGACCAAGACGGCGTCGATCACCCACTCCGGGCACTGGCGCAGCCGCGACGAGACCCGGATCTCGCGGGTGTCGGGCGAGCACGAGGCCCAGCGGCTGCGCTGGTTGGCCACCCAGCGCACGGCGCTCGGTCGCACCCCGTCGTTGTAGAGCTCAGCCAGCACCCGGCAGCGCTCCTCGAGGGCCGCGTCGCCCGCCGCGTTCTGGGGCCGCTGGGTGAGCAGGCGCTCGACGAGCTCGTCGACGAAGGCCCGCCGCTCGCGCCCGCGGATGCGCGCGGGGATCTGCACGACGATGCGACTCCCGGCCCAGTGGGCCGTGCCGGTCTTGGTGCGCCGCGCCGAGGCGCGGATCTCGACCTCGGGCCGGTCGAAGCGTGGCGGCTCGACGACGACCTCGAGCGCCGCGCGCGCGCCGTGGGCGGCCATCAGGGGATGACGTTGACGAGCCGGGGCACCCGGGCGACCACCCGGCTCGGCTCGTGGCCCCCGAGCGCCGCGGCGACGGCCGGCGCGCGCAGCGCCGCGGCGACCGCCTCGGCCTCTCCGATCGAGGGCGCCACCTCGAGGCGGGCCCGGACCTTGCCGTTGACCTGGACGACCATCGTTACCGACTCCTCGACGAGCAGCGCGGGGTCGGCCACGGGCCAGGGCTGGACGTGCACGCTCGCGCGCTCGGGGTAGCGCTCCTCCCAGAGCTCGGCCGTGACGTGGGGGGCGATCGGCGCGAGGAGCAGGACCATCGCGTCGAGGGCCTCATCCAGGGTGGCCCGCTCGATCCCCTCGGCGGAGCGGGCTCGGCGCGAGAGGGCGTTGTAGAGCTCCATGAGGGCCGCCACGGCGGTGTTGTAGCTCCACCGGTCGAAGTCGCGGGTGACCTTGTCGATGGTGCGGTGCGTGAGCCGGCGCAGCTCGACGTCGACCTCGTCGCACCCGTCGTGGACCTTCACGTCCTCGTGGTGCCAGAGCCGCCAGACGCGGTCGATGAAGCGCGCGCAGCCCTCGATGACCTCCTCGGTCTGGGCGTCCCAGTCGAAGTCGTCGGCCGGCGGCCCGACGAAGAGGTGGAAGAGGCGCAGCCCGTCGGCCCCTACGGTCGGGAAGTAGGGCTCGGGCGTGACGAGGTTGCCCTTGGACTTGGACATCTTGGTCCCGCCGAGGCGGATCATGCCCTGGGTGAAGAGCCGCTGGAAGGGCTCGCGGGCGACCCCGGGCGCCCAGCCCAGGTCGACCAGGGCCTTGGTGTAGAAGCGCGCGTACATGAGGTGGAGGATCGCGTGCTCGATCCCGCCGATGTAGAAGTCGACGGGCATCCACTGGGCGACGGCCGCCGGGTCGAAGGCCCGCCCGGGGGTGAAGGGGTCGGCGAAGCGCAAGAAGTACCACGAGGAGTCGGTGAAGGTGTCCATCGTGTCGGTCTCGCGCCGGGCCGGTCCCCCGCAGATCGGACAGGTCGTGTGCAAGAAGCCCTCGTGGGTCGCGAGCGGGCTCTGGCCGGAGCGGTCCATCACGACGTCGTCGGGGGCGAGCACCGGGAGCTGGTCCTCGGGCACCGGGACGACCCCGTCGCGCTCGCAGTAGATAATGGGGATCGGACAGCCCCAGAAGCGCTGGCGCGAGACGAGCCAGTCGCGCAGGCGGTACTTCACGCTGCGCACTCCGTTCGCCTCGCGCTCGAGGAACGCGGCGGCCCGATCCTTCGCCGCCGCGGTGTCGAGGCCGTCGAGGAAGCCCGAGTTGATGTGCGGACCGTCCCCCGTGTAGGGGCCCTCGCCGAAGCCCTCGGGCGGGGCGACGGTGCGCACGACCGGCAGGCCGTGCACGAGCGCGAAGTCGTAGTCGCGCTGGTCCTCCCCGGGCACGGCCATGATCGCGCCGGTGCCGTAGTTGACCAGCACGTAGTCGGCGACGTATACCGGCACGGCCTCGCCGGTGAAGGGGTTGACGACGTGACTGCCGGTGAAGGCGCCGCGCTTGTCGAGCCCGACGCCGGCCTCGGAGGACGAGGTCCGGTCGATCTCGTTGGTGACCGCGGCGCGCTCGACGATCTCGGCGACGGCCGCGCGCTGGGCCTCGGTCGTGAGCGCCTCGACCAGGGGGTGCTCGGGGGCGAGCACGGCGTAGGTCACCCCGAAGCCGGTGTCGGGCCGAGTCGTGAAGACCCGAACCGCCAGGTCGTCGCGTCCCTGGACCGGCAGGTCGAACTCGACGCCCTCGCTGCGGCCGATCCAGTTGCGCTGCATGGTCTTGACCCGCTCGGGCCACCCCAGGCCGTCGAGGTCGCTCAAGAGCTCGTCGGCGTAGTCGGTGATCTTGAAGTACCACTGCTCGAGGAGTCGCCGCTCGACGGTGTCGCCCGAGCGCTCGCACGTCCCGTCGGCGAGCACCTGCTCGTTGGCGAGCACGGTGAGGCACCCGGGGCACCAGTTGACCGCGCCGTCGGCCCGGTAGGCCAGGCCGGCCTCGTAGAAGGCGAGGAAGATGGCCTGGCTCCAGCGGATGTACTCGGGGTCGTGGCTGCGCACCTCGCGGCGCCAGTCGTAGACCGCGCCCATGCGGATGACTGAGCTCTTCAGCTCTTTGATGCGCGCCTCGGTGAAGACCCGGGGGTGGCTGCCGTCTTTGATCGCGGCGTTCTCCGCGGGCAGGCCGAAGGAGTCGAAGCCGAAGGGCGAGAGGACGGCCCGGCCCCGCATCGTCTGGTAGCGGACCAGCACGTCGCCGAAGGTGTAGTTGCGGATGTGGCCCTGGTGCGCCGCCCCCGAGGGGTAGGGGTACATGCACAGCGCGTAGTAGCGCTCCCGGGGGTCGTCGTTGTCGACCTGGTAGGTCCCCTCGTCGAGCCACCGGCTCTGCCACTTCGTCTCGACGGCGGTAACGTCGAAGGGCCTGTTCATTGGAACATTCTACGGAGTCGCCCAGCGTCGCCGCGACGAGGAGGACCATGACCG
>JAKABC010000015.1 GCA_021802025.1 Actinomycetes bacterium | reverse complement strand
GCTCGTCGCGCCACGGGGGTTGCGCAGCATCGCGGCGCGCAGCTCGGGGTTCGTCGTGTGGATCGAGACGTAGATCGGCGAGAGCCGCTCTTCGATGACCCGTTCGAGGTCGAGTTCGGTGAAGCGGGTCAAGGTGGTGTAGTTGCCGTAGAGGAACGAGAGGCGGTAGTCGTCGTCCTTGACGTAGAGCGACCGGCGCAGCCCCTTGGGCAGCTGGTAGATGAAGCAGAACGTGCAGTGGTTGTCGCACGTGCGGATCCGGTCGAAGACGGCCGAGTCGATCGCCAGGCCCGCCGGCTCCCCGGCGGCCTTGGGGAGGACGACCTTGCGAGCGAGGGGCTCCCCGGGTCGGCGCACGACCAGGGTCGGTGACGGGCCGTCGACCAGCTGCTGATAGGCGATGATGTCGGTCGGGGCGACGCCCTCGACGCTCACCAGCTCGTCACCGACCGCCAAGGCGCTGCGGGCGGCTGGCGAGCCCGGCGTGATAGCGGAAATACGGGCGCCGGACACCCCACCAGCCTAGGCAGCCGTCTCGGGGACCGAAACTAGGCTGAGGTCGTGGACGTCGAGAAGGTGGTGCTCGCCGCCCCCCGGGGCTTCTGCGCCGGGGTGGAGAAGGCGATCAAGGCCCTCGACTGGATGACCCGGGTCTTCGAACCGCCCGTCTACTGCTACCACGAGATCGTCCACAACCGCGTCGTGGTCGAGCACTTCCGGCGTCGGGGGGTCGTCTTCGTCGACGACGTGGCCCAGGTGCCCCCGGGGGCGCCGATCATGCTCAGCGCCCACGGCTCACCGCCCGAGGTGGTCGAGCGGGCCCGGGCGCGCGGGGGCACCGTCGTCGACGCGGTCTGTCCCCTGGTGACCAAGGTGCACCACGAGCTCAAGGTTCGCGCGTCCAAGGGCTACACCGTGCTCTACGTCGGCCACGAGGGCCACGAGGAGGCGGTGGGCACGATGGCCGTCGCCCCGGGGGCGGTGCGCCTCGTCGAGCGGCCCGCCGACGTCGACGCCCTCGCCGGGCTCGAGGGGCCCGTGGCCCTGTTGAACCAGACGACCCTCAGCCTGGACGAGTGGCGCGACGTGCGCGAGCGCGTCGCC
The DNA here is from genome assembly GCA_021802025.1 of Actinomycetes bacterium. Lineage (GTDB taxonomy): Bacteria > Actinomycetota > Acidimicrobiia > Acidimicrobiales > RAAP-2 > RAAP-2. The sequence continues at coordinate 16,651 of JAKABC010000015.1, read as the reverse complement.
GAGGTCTTCCCCGAGGTCTGGACCCCCTCGCGCAGCGACCTGTGCTTCGCGACCACCAACCGTCAGGCGGCGCTGCGCGCGGCCGCGGCCGGCGCCGACGCCGTGGTGGTGATCGGCTCGGCCAACTCCTCGAACACCGTGGCCCTCGCGAAGGTCGCGGCGACGGTCTGCGCCGGGCCGGTCCTGCGGGTGAACGGGGCCGACGAGCTGCCCGAGAGCCTCTCGGGTGTCGTCGCCGTGACGGCGGGCGCGTCGGCGCCCGAGTCGCTCGTCGACGAGGTGCTCGCCCGACTCGCGCCGCGCCTCGGGGTCGAGGTCCGCTCCACCACGACCGAGGAGGAGTACTTCCCTCCCCCGCCCGAACTGCGCGAGCTGTTGCGCGCCCTCGCCGGGGTGCTCGACGCGGCGCTCGGCGCCCACGGGGACCCCGCCGAGCCCCCGGACCGGGACTTCGGTGCGGCGGAGGTGCTCGCCACCACCCCGTAGGGTTAAAACCCCTAACGGGGTAGTATTTTCCGGTGAGCGCCACCCACCGAGACGTTCCCGCGCGCGCGCCGAGGGTCGGGTCCCCGTCGCCCGACGCGGGAGTCCCAGCCTTCGGGCCCGACGAGGCGCCGATCGCGCGCGTCGCGCGCGCCCACTCCCTCTAGCGACCCACAGGAGAGACATGGCCACGATCGACCTGGAGAAGCGCCGACTGGCGCGGCTGCGCGAGTACGCGATCGCCCAGGCCCTCGAGCGCTTCGCGGCCGACTACCCCGGCTTCACGCCCGAGCCCATCGTGGCGTCGCTGTGCGCCTACGAAGAGGAGGGCAACATCGGCGACGTCCTCGCCAAGATGCCCGAGACCATCGACGGACAGCCCTACACCGTGCTGGTCGTCGTCGACGGCGGTGAGGACCGCACGGCCGAGATCGCCCGGACCTTCCCGGCGGCCCGGGTGATCGAGTTCCCGGTCAACCTGGGCCACGGGGTCGCCCTTCAGGTGACGTATCGCTACTGCATCGACCACGGCGTGCGCTTCGTCGTCACCCTCGACGCCGACGGTCAGAACGACCCGGCGGAGATGGGCCAGATCCTCAAGCCCCTCCTCGACGACGAGGCTGACTTCGTGGTCGCGAGTCGGGTGCTCGGGGTCGACAAGACGACCGACGTGGTGCGAAAGACCGGGGTGCGCTTCTTCTCCTTCGTGATGAACCGGATGACCGGCGCCGACCTCACCGACACCTCCACGGGCTACCGCGGCCTGCGCGTGACGATGCTCGCCGACGTCATCGACCGCCTGACCCAAGAGCAGTACCAGACGGCCGAGCTGCTTATCACCTGTTTGAAGCGGGGCTGGCGAGCGAGCGAGGTGCCCACCGTCTGGTACCCGCGGGCCTCGGGCACCACCAAGAAGGGCAAGAACTGGCTCTTCGGCTTCCGCTACGCCCGGGTCGTCTTTGGCACCTGGTGGCGCGAGCGCTGAGCAGCGGCGACCCCCTCGCCGGGTCGGGCTAGCCTGACGGCCGACTCGCCGGCGGACGTCGCGGGCCCACGGCGGGCGGGTGCAAGGAGGCATCGCCGTGGTCGAGTCACGTCCGTCGCTCTCTCTCGGGGGCGCCGTGGCGCCCGACCTCCACTCGCCCGACGGCGACGGCGCGAGTCGCGCGACGCTCGTGTTGGCGCTTGTCACCATGGCGGCGACCTACGTCCTGGTCGTGCTGGGCAGCACGGTGCGGGTCACGAACTCGGGGATGGGCTGTCCGAGCTGGCCCCTCTGCTACGGGCGGCTGGGGCCGATCGACCGCTTCCACGCCCTGCTCGAGCAGTCGCACCGCTACCTCGTCGTGGTGGTGAGCCTCTGCGCCCTCGCCACGGCCCTGGCCGCCTGGCGCGCCCGGCGCCGCCACGCGGTGCTCGCGCCCGCGGGCGTGGCGGTGGGACTCGTGGTCGTCCAGGCCGGGCTCGGGGCGCTCACCGTGCTCGCGAAGAACGCGCCCTGGACCGTGGCCGTCCACCTGGTGGTGGGGCTTCTCTTCCTGGGGGCGACCACGGTGAGCGCCGCGGTGGCGTTGTGGGGACCGGGCCGGACCCGTGACCTCGGGGCGCTCGGTCGCTCCGGGTGGATCCTCCCGGTGGCGACGCTGACCACGATCGTGGGGGGAAGCCTCGTGGTCGCTAACGGCGCCGGGCGCGCGTGCGCGAGCTGGCCCCTCTGTCCGACGGGTGCGTCGGGACTGGCCGACTGGCAGCTCGCCCACCGCACCCTCGCGGCCCTCGCGGCTCTCGCGATCGCGCTCTATCTCCTCGCGCACTGGGCGAGGGGATCGACCCGCTGGCGCGCCAGCGCCCTCGTCGTGACCGGGCTCTTCGCGCTCGTGGCCGCGATGGGCGCTCTCAGCGCCCTCTCCCGGGCCGCCGCCACCTGGCAGGACGTCCACCTGGCCGCGGTCGCGATGTTGTGGGTGAGCGTCGTGGCGAGCGTGACCCTCGCTGCGATGGTCGAGGCGCCCGCCGCGCGCAATCCCTAGGCGCCCCGGCGCTCGAGCGCCTCGTGGTAGAGGGCCTCGAGGCGCTGGCGCAGCTCTTCGGAGGCGGCCGACACCTCCGAGCGCTTCACCCGACCGTCGGGACCGGGACTCGGCGGGGTGATCGGCTCGCCCACCACCACGACCACCTTGGAGGGGCGGGGCCACCAGGTCCCCACCGGCATCGCCTCGTCGGATCCAGCGATCCCGACCGGCACTACGGCCGCCCCGGTGCGCGCGGCCACGAACATCGCCCCGTCGTGGAGGGGCTTGACGTGGTAGCCCTCCTCGCGCGTGCCCTCGGGGAACACGATCAGCGCCAGGCCCTCGCTGAGGGCGCGCTCGGACAGGCGCATCGCCTCGCGGTCGGTCGAGCCGCGCTCGACCTTGAAGGCGCCCAACTCGCGCAGCACCCAGGCGAACCATCGGGTGGTGAAGATGCCCTCTTTGGCCATGAAGTACACCTTGCGCCGCGAGAGGAAGATGGTGAAGACGAAGTCGACGTTGGAGCGGTGGATCGGCGCGATGAGCACCGGGCCGCGAGACGGGATGTTCTCGGCGCCGATGACCGTGGGGCGAAAGAGCAGGCGCGCGAGCCCCCCGAGGAGCGCGCGCGCGAATCGGTAGACGGGGGTCCAGCCCCGGCTCAGTGCGGTCTCGTCCTCAGCCACGCCCGGATCTCCTCGACGACCTCCTCCACGGAGCGTCCCGTCGTGTCTAGCACGAGGGCGTCGGGGGCCTGGCGCAGGGGCGAGGCCTCTCGCGAGGCGTCGGCCTGGTCGCGGCGGGTCAGCGAGGCCGCGCCCTCCTCGCCGCGACGGCGGGCCCGCTCCTCGAGCGACGCGGTGAGAAAGACCTTGACCGTCGCGTTCGGGAAGACGACCGTGGTGATGTCGCGCCCCTCGACGACGGTGCCCTCGGGCTGTCGAGCCGCGAACGCCCGCTGGCGCTCGACCATCTGGGCGCGCACCTCGGGGTTGGCCGCGACGACCGAGACGGCCTCGTTGACCCGTTCGGTGCGGATCTCGTCTTCGACGTCGCGCCCGTCGATGACGACCCGCGGGAGCGTCTCGATAGCGGCCGCGCGCGCGATCGCCGCCACGCCCGGCGCGTCGCCCGGCGCCACCCCTCTTTCCAGGGCGGCCACCGTCACGGCGCGGTACATCGCCCCCGTGTCGAGGAACGACCAGCCCAACGCGCTGGCCAGAGCCCGCGCCACGCTCGACTTACCCGAGCCGGCCGGGCCGTCGATGGCGATGACCCGGTCGCTCACGCGAGCAATGCTAAGTCGCGAAAGAAGTGGGGGTAGCTGGAGGCCACCGTGTCGGCGCCCTCGATGACACAGCCCCGCCCGGCCGCGCCGGCGACCGACGCGGCCATGACCATGCGGTGGTCGAGCGCCGCCTCGAGGGTGAAGGGCGCGAATCGACGGGCGGCGCCGAGGCCCTCGACGAAGAAGTCGTCGCCCTCGGCCCAGGCCGCCGCCCCGAGCTGACGGGCGAGGGCGAGCGACCCGGCGAAGCGGTCGGACTCTTTGACCCGCAGCTCGGCCATGGACCGAAAGGCGGTGATCCCCTCGGCGGCGCACGCCGCGACGGTGAGGATCGGCACCTCATCGACCGAGGGGATCTCGTGGCTGTGGACCTCGGTGGCCACGAGGGTCGACGAGAGGGCCGAGAGCGAGTGGTACGTCCCGTGGTCGTGGAGGGCGACGCGCGCGCCCATCCGGGCGAGGACCTCGACGAAGCCGACCCGTTCGGGCGCGGCGTCGAGGCTGACGACCTCGAGCGAGGCGTCCTCGTGGATGGCCCCGAGGACCGCGAAGAAGGCGGCCTGGGAGGGGTCGCCCGGGACGGCCCACGCGCGCGGGTTCGGTCGGCCCGGATTCAGGGTGACGCGTCGACCCGGACCCTCAGGGGCGACCGCCACGTCGAGCCCGGCCTCGCGCATCGCGTCCTCGGTCGTCGTGCGCGTCCTCACCGACTCCACAACGGTCGTCGACCCACTGGCGCGCAGTCCCGCAAAGAGGACGGCCGACTTCACCTGGGCGCTGGGGACCGGGACGTGATACTCGACGCCGGAGAGCGCCCCGCCCTCGACGACCAGGGGCGCGTGCAGGCTCGGGCCCTCCCCGCGCACCCGGGCCCCCATCCGCTCCAGGGGCGCGGCGACCCGGTCCATCGGGCGGCGCGAGAGCGAGGCGTCCCCCACCAAGCGGTGGGTGCCGGGGACACCGGCCACCACCCCGCAGAGCAGGCGCATCGTGGTGCCGGAGTTGGCGCACTCGAGCGCCGCGGCGCTGGCGCGCAGTCCCCCGGCGGGCCCACTCACCCACCAGCGGTCCCCCTCGGGCTCCACCCGCGCCCCCAGGCGGGCCACGGCGTCCAGGGTGGCGGCGACGTCGGCCCCCGCCGAGAGGCCCCGCAGCGAACTGCGGCCTTCGGCGAGGGCCGCGAGCAGCACCGCGCGGTGCGAGTAGCTCTTGTCCCCGGGGACCCGGATCGATCCGCGCACCCGGGCGAGGGGGGCGACGTCGGTCACTCCCGGCCCACCTCGAAGCCTCGCGCCACGAGGGCGTCGGCGAACTCCGCCGCGCGCGACGCCTCGACCGCCAACAGCAAGGTGCCGCTCGTGCCCTCGATCCCGTGGGCGATCTCGATGTCGTAGATGTTGACGAGGGCCTCGGAGGCGGTACGGGTCACCGTGGCCAGAACGCCGGGCTGGTCGCTCACCGCCACGCGCAGGTAGGCGAGCTCCTCGGGGTGCAGGGCCCGTCCCGGCAGGCGTCGGCGCGCGAGCGCGGCGCTGTGCAGGTCCCCGGAGAGCGCTGAGCGGTCCCCCGTCTCGAGGGCCCGGCGCAGCCGGGTCAGGCGACCCTCGAGGGCGGCGAGCGACGCCTGGACCGCCGCGCGGTTCTCGAAGAGGACGTCGGGCCAGATGCTCGGGTCGCCGGCCGCCACCCGGGTCATGTCGCGGAACCCCCCGGCGGCCAGCTGCAGGAGCACCGCGTCCTGCTCGGCGGCGTCGGCCGCCTCGTTCATGAGGGCCCCGGCGAGCAGGTGGGGTACGTGGCTGGCCACCGCGACGAGTCGGTCGTGGTCGAGGGCCGGCACGGCGATCACGTTGGCCCCGAGGTCCCGCCACACCCCGTGCAAGAAGCCGTAGGTGGCTGGGGCGGTGGCCTCGGTGGGGGTGAGCACCCAGGTGCAACCGCTGAAGAGGTCGGCGCGCGCACCCTCCAAGCCGCGGCGCTCCGAGCCGGCCATGGGGTGGCCACCGACGAAGCGCGCGTCGTCGAGGGCGGCGACGATCGAGGCCTTCACCCCGGCCACGTCGGTGACGACGAGGCGCTCCGACCCCGCCGCGAGGGCGGCGCGGGCCGCGTCGACGACGGCCCCGGCGGGGGTGGCCACGACACACAGGGTCACGGTCGCATCCAGGTCCCCCTCGGCGACGACGCCGGTCGCCCGGGCCCGCCCGGCGACGTCGGCGTCGGCGTCCTCGCCGGTGACGCGCCAGCCGCGCTCGCTCAGGGCCAGGGCCACCGAGGCGCCGATGAGCCCCAGGCCGACGACGTGGGCCCGACGCTCAGCTGGGGAGGTCATCGCGAAGCGAGACGGCCTGTCTCAAGTAGACGTGGTGCAGCTCGGTGCGCGGACGAGTCGTGTACAGGTGCATCAGGACCCGCACGCAACGCGCCATCGCGCCGGGGACGGCGATCTCGCTGGCGCACAAGAGGGGCACGTCGCCGAAGCCGATCTCACGCGCCGCGGTGGCCGGGAACGTCGCGACCAGGTCCGGGGTCGTGGTGAAGAGGACGCTCACCACATCGTCGTGGTCGACGCCGTTGCGGGCCATCATCTCACCGAGCAATTCGATCGTCGCCTCGGTGATGGCCTGGGGGGTATCGACCCCGCACGTCGTCGCGCCCCGCAGGGCCCGCAGCGTGGGAGTCGTCATTGGGAAATGCTAGTGGAGGTGACGTCGTCGGCGCGCCCGACGGCCTCGTACAGACGGCGCACCTCGGCGAGGGTGAGCGCTCGCGCGGCCCCGGGCGCCAGCGTGGGGTCGCTGAGGGGCCCGATCCGGGTGCGCACGAGACGGGTCACCTCGTGCCCGATGGCGGCGCACATCCGGCGGACCTGGCGGTTGCGCCCCTCGTGGATCACGATGCGGATCAGTCCCTCGCTCACCCGGCTCACCTGGGCCGGGGCGGTCACCCCGTCGTCGAGCTCGACGCCCTCGCGCAGTCGACGCAGGTCGCCCGGGGAGGGATCGCCCTCGACGCGCGCGAGGTACTCCTTGGGCACCCCCGAGCTCGGGTGCGTCAGGAGGTGCGCGAGCCGTCCGTCGTTGGTCACGAGCAGGAGTCCTTCGGTGTTCATGTCGAGCCGACCGACCGGGAAGACGCGCACCGGGGCGTCGACGAGTTCGAGGACCGTCGCGCGGCCCTGGGGGTCCGACGCGGTGGTGACGACCCCGGCGGGCTTGTTGACCAGGTAGTAGACCGCGCTCTGGGAGGTCGGGGCGAGCACGCCGTCGACGCGGATCTCCTGGGTCTCGGGGTCGACGCGGTTCCCGAGCTCGGCGACGCGCCCGTCGATGGTGACCCGTCCGGCCCCGATCAACAGCTCGCAGGTCCGCCGCGACCCGTAGCCGGCGCGGGCCAGCGTCTTTTGCAGTCGCTCACCCGCCTCCACCTAGGGCGCCTCGGAGCCGGCCCCGTCGAGCTCGGCGGCCATCTCGTTCGAGATCGCCCGGGCGTCTTCGACGGGAGTGAGGAACTCCTCGATCGGGGGCAGCTCGTCGAGCGTGGCGAGGCCCAGACGGTCTAAGAAAAGGTCGGTGGTGCCGTAGAGGATGGGCTGACCCGGGGCCTGGGCTCGGCCGCGCTCGTCGATGTAGCCGCGCTGTTCGAGCAGGCGCACGACCCCGTCCACGTTGACCCCACGCAGCGCGCTGATCTGGGCGCGCGAGATCGGCTGGCGGTAGGCGACGATGGCCAGTGTCTCCAGGGCCGCCGAACTCAGCCGGTGGCTGACGTCGCGGTTGGCGAAGCGCGTGACCCAGGCCGCGACCTCGGGCGAGGACTGCATCACCCAGCCGCTCGCGAGCTCGGCCAGTTCGAAGCCGCGACGCTGCGCGTGGAACTCCTCGCGCAACGTCCGCAGGGCCGCGGTCACCACCGACGCGTCGGCCTCGACGGCGTCGGCCAGCTCTTCGGCCGAGATCGGCTCCAGGGCGACCGTGAGCAGGGCCTCGAGCTTCTGCTCGAGCGAGAGCTCATCCCTCATACAGGTCCACTCCTCCGATGTCGAGTCCGCGGTCCGAGTCGATCCAGGCCACCTGGACGTCCCCGAAGGTCCGACCCTGGCCGAGTTCGACGTGGCCCAGCTTGCACAGCTCCAAGAGCGCGAGGAAGTGGACGATGACCTCGATGCGGGTGGCGAGGCCCGCGGTCAACTCGCGGAAGGTCACCCGACCGAGGCTCGGCAGCCGCTGGGCCAACGTGACCACGGTCTCGGCGACGGTCACCGCGTCGACGGTCACGTGGTCGAGGCGCACCACCGGCACCGGCTTCTCCTCGATCCCGCGCAGGTAGGCCAGCGCGACCTGGGCGGGGGTGATCCCCGCGAGCAGGTCGGGGGGCTCGACGACGAAGCCCTCGTTCACCCCGCGCAGGCGGGGGAAGCTCCGGCTCGCGCGCTCGAAGAGGGAGGCGAACGCGTCAGCCAGCCCGGCGTAGGTGCGCAGCTCGAGTAGTCGGGCCAGCAGGACGTCGCGCTCCTCCCAGCCCACGAACTCCTCGTCCGGCTCCCCGTCGTCGGGTTCGGGCAGGAGCCGCTGGCTCTTCATCTCGACGAGGATCGCCCCGATCAGGAGAAACTCCGAGAGTTCCTCCAAGGTGACGGTGTCGGCGGCCTCGCGCAGGTGAGCCACGAAGGCGTCGACGACCGGCGCCAGGGGCACCTCGAGGACGTCGACCTCGTGGGTGGAGATCAACTGGACCAGCAGTTCCACGGGTCCCGAGAAGGCCGGCGTCGTCACGACGAAGGTCACCGCGCAACTCTACAGCGCGGCACCGACGCCGCCCTCTCGTAGCATTGGCCGATGCGGATCTTCTCGGGCATGCAACCCTCCGGCGACCTGCACCTGGGCAACTACCTGGGTGCGCTGCGCCAGTGGGTGGCCTCCCAGAACCCCGACGCGTTCTACTGCGTGGTCGACCTGCACGCGCTCACCCTGCCGATCGAGCCGGCGACGCTGGCGCGACAGCGTCGAGAGCTCTTCGCGACGTTCCTCGCGGCCGGCCTCGACCCGGCGGTGTCGACGATCTTCTTCCAGAGTGACGTCGTCGCTCACGTTCGACTTAACTGGCTGCTCGAGTGCGTGGCCAGCTTCGGAGAGCTGGGCCGGATGACGGCCTTCAAGGAGAAGGCCGAGCGCGGCGAGGGCTACCGGGTCAGCCTCTTCACCTACCCCGTCCTCATGGCCGGGGACATCCTGCTCTACGAGACCGAGGAGGTCCCGGTCGGCGACGACCAGCGCCAGCACCTCGAGCTCTGCCGCGACCTGGCCCAGCGCTTCAATCACCGCTACGGGGAGACCTTCCGGGTCCCGCGCGCACTCGTCCCACCGGTCGCGGCTCGGGTGATGGACCTCCAAGAGCCCACCCGCAAGATGAGCAAGTCCATCTCGAGCCCGCTGGGCTCGATCTTCCTCATCGACCCCCCCGAGGCCATCGCGAAGAAAGTCGCGCGCGCGGTCACCGACACCGACGGCGAGGTCCGCCCGGACTGGGAGCACAAGCCGGGCCTCACGAACCTGCTCGAAATCTTCGCCAGTCTCGAGGGCGCCCCCGTGGAGGTCGTCGCCGCGCGCTACACCCGCTACGGCGACGTGAAGCGCGACCTCACGGACCTGGTGGTCAGCGCCCTCGCCCCGATCCGCGAGCGATACCACGAGCTCCTGGTGGCCCCGGAGTACCTGGCGGACCTGGCCGCGCGCGGGGCCGCCGCGGCCTCGGCCGTCGCCGATCCGGTCTACGAGCGCGCGGCGCGCGCGATGGGCCTCGGCTAGCGCAGCAGCGAGATCCACCAGTTCTCGAGGTCGCCCAGCCACGTCGTGCCCACGTGGAAGAAGGCGTAGTCGAGGAAGATCAGGATCAGCAGGTAGGGCAGCAGTCGCGCCCGCCAGTAGTAGTAGCGCGGCAGTGAGCGCACCGGCAAGAACCGCTCGATGATCGCCGAGCCGTCGAGCGGGGGGATCGGGATCATGTTGAACACGGCGAGCACCAGGTTGGACAGGCCCACCGCGATCCCGAAGAGCCAGAGGTCGTAGCTGCCGCTCACGTGCATGGCGAACTCGCACACGCCGTAGCCCACCGCCGAGAGGACGACGTTGGTGGCCGGGCCGGCGAGCCCCACCCAGAGGGCCTGTTGACGGGGCCGGCGCAGCCGGCCCACGTTCACCGGCACGGGCTTGGCGTAGCCGAAAGCGGGCAGGCCCGACAGCACCAGCAGGGCTGGCAACAGCAACGTCCCGAAGAGGTCGATGTGGCGTAGGGGGTTGAGCGAGAGGCGGTGCGCGTCGCGAGCCGTGGGGTCGCCGAAGTGGTACGCCACGTAGCCGTGGCTCACCTCGTGCAGCACGATCGAGGGCACGAGGGCGATAAAGAAGTAGATCTCGAAGGTGTTCACGCGGTCTCAGTCGTGGGCTCGGGGGTGCGCTTCACGGTACTCGCGCTGGAGCGTCGTGATGGCGACAGCCGTGTAGACCTGGGTTGTCGCGATCGAGGCGTGACCCAAGAGCTCTTGGACCGTGCGCACGTCGGCGCCGTGGGCGAGCATGTGGGTGGCGCAGCTGTGGCGAAAGGCGTGGGCGCTCACGCCGTGGGCCGACACCCCCGCTTCGAGGGCGCGGCGCCGGACCACGAGATCCACGCCCTGGCGACTGAGCGGCTCGCCCCGGACGTTCACGAAGAGTCGGTCGGTGCGCCGGCCCCGGACCAGCGCGCTGCGCCCCCCGGGGGCGAGGTAGTCGTCGAGGGACCGGCGCAGGCTTCGACCGATCGGGACCAGGCGCTGCTTGTTGCCCTTGCCGGTAACCCGCACGACCTCCTCGTCGAGGTCGAGGTCGGCCAAGTCGATCCCGCAGACCTCGCTCACGCGCGCCCCGGTGCCGTAGAGCGTCTCGAGCAGCGCCCGGTCCCGCCGGTCGAGCGGACCCTCGTCGCCGACCCCGTCGATGATGGCGAAGACCGTCTCTTCGGAGAGGGGCTTGGGCAGACTCCGGCCACGACGCGCGGGCGCGAGCCGGGCGGTCGGGTCCTCGGTGAGCGCTCTCTCCTCGATGAGAAAGCCGTACCACCCGCGGATCGCCGTGAGCGCTCTCGCCACGCTGGCGGCGGCCTGGGTCGCGCGCAGGGCGTTGGCGTAGCCCTCGAGCTCCTCGGGCGTCAGGGTCAGGGGGTCGCGCTCGGCGTGCGCGGCCCACTCGGTGAGACGACGAAGGTCGCGTCGGTAGGCCTCGAGCGTGGCGCGCGAGCGGCCCCGCTCGACCGCCAGCCACTGGAGGTACTCCTCGAGGGGCTCAGCGGTCATCGAGGACGTCGCCCACGACGCGCAAGAGGGCGATCGTGGTCGTCGAGTCGATCGCTCCCTCGTCGCGCAGCACCTCGCGCAGCGCCTCGGGAGCGAACCAGGCGACCTCCGCGAGGCGCTCCTCGGGTCCATCGGGGTCGCGGGGTCGTTTCTCGAGGTCGCGGGCCTCGTAGACGACCATCACCTGGTCGGTCCAGCCCGGGGAGTTCATGAAGCGGCCGATCTCGCGCCACGAGCGGGCGGCCACGCCCACCTCTTCGACCAGTTCGCGCTGGGCCGCGGCGAGGGGCGTCTCCCCCTCGTGGTCGAGGGTGCCCGCAGGAATCTCCCAGCAGGGTCGACCCACCGTCGCCCGGTACTGGCGGATGAGCCCGACCTCGCCGTGGTCGTTGATCACGAGGACCGCGACGGCCCCCGGGTGCACCGCGACGTCACGCTCGAAGCGGGTGCCGTCGGGCGCGTCGACCACCCGGCGCTCCACGCGGAACACGCGGCTCTCGAACAGCGTCTCGCGGGACCGGACGGAGAAGTCGCCCGTCACCGGGCCAGACCGACCGTGCTCGGGTCGATCAGGTGGGGCTCGCGCCCCTCGGCCCGCTGGTCGGCGGCCTTGACCAGGCCGAGGAAGAGGGGGTGGGGCCGGTCCGGCCGGCTCTTGAACTCGGGATGGGCCTGGGTCCCGACGAAGAACGGATGGGCGGGCATCTCGACGAACTCGACCAGGCGCCCGTCGGGCGAGGCGCCCGAGCAGAGCAGACCGGCGGCCTCGAAGCGCTCGCGGTAGCGGACGTTGAACTCGTAGCGGTGACGGTGGCGCTCCGAGACCACTGACGTGCCGTAGAGCGAGGCCACGACCGAGCCCTCGGTGAGCATGGCCGGCCACGCGCCCAGGCGCATGGTCCCCCCGAGGTCGGTGACGTCCATCTGCTCGGCCAGCAGCGAGATGACCGGAGCGGAGGTGGCGTGGGTGAACTCGGTCGACTGGGCGTCGGAGAGGCCGAGCACGTGACGGGCGAACTCGATCACCTGGATCTGCATGCCCAAACAGATCCCGAGGTACGGGATCGCGCCCTCGCGGGCGATGCGGGCCGTCGCGATCATCCCCTCGATCCCCCGCTCGCCGAATCCCCCGGGGACGATGATCCCGTCGAGGGCCGACAGGCGATCCGCCCCGATCTCGGTGGGGACGCGTTCGGCCTCGAGCCACTCGATCTCGGTGCGCGCGCCCACGGCGAAACCGGCGTGGCGGATCGCCTCGGCGACCGAGAGGTAGGCGTCGGGCATGGTCACGTACTTGCCCACGATGCCGATGCGCAGGGTCCGCGTCGTCGTGTGCACGCGCTCGACGACGCTCTCCCAGCTCGACAGGTCGATCGGGTGGGCGTCGAGGTCGATTCCCACCGTGTTGCACACGATGGTGTCGAGACCCTCGTGGTGCAGAGTGATCGGGATGTCGTAGATCGAGGCCTCGTCGACGGCCGAGATCACCGCGTTGACCGGGACGTCGCACAGCAGCGAGATCTTGCGCTTGAGGCTGTCGCTGATCGGCTGGTCGCTGCGACAGACGATGACGTCGGGCTGGACGCCCCGGCCGCGCAGCTCGGTCACCGAGTGCTGGGTGGGCTTGGTCTTCTGCTCCCCCGAGGGGGCGAGGTAGGGCACCAACGTCAGGTGCACGTAGCACACGTTGTCGCGCCCGGCGTCGCGACGGAACTGGCGGATCGCCTCGATGAAGGGCACGATCTCGATGTCGCCGACGGTCCCGCCGATCTCGACGATAACCACGTCGGCGCCGAGGGTGCCCTGGCGGCGGATCCGGTCCTTGATCTCGTCGGTGACGTGAGGGATGACCTGCACGGTCTTGCCCAGGTAGTCGCCGCGGCGCTCCTTGGCGATGACGTTCGAGTAGATCGAGCCGGTCGTGGTGTTCGAGATCTTCGAGAGCGACTCGTCGATGAAGCGCTCGTAGTGACCGAGGTCGAGGTCGGTCTCGCCCCCGTCGTCGGTGACGAAGACCTCGCCGTGCTCCCCCGGGTTCATGGTCCCGGGGTCGACGTTGAGGTAGGGATCGAGTTTGCACATCGTGACCTTGAGACCACGGGACTTGAGCAGCCGGCCCAGGGAGGAGGCGGTGAGTCCCTTGCCCAGCGAGCTCGAAACCCCGCCCGTAACGAAGACGAACTTGGTCACCGCGTTCCCGACCGATCCACGGGATTCCAGCCTAGCCCCGGGGTGTCGTGACCCGGCGCACCTCAAAAACCTAGGAGGCGCCGGGCCAGGGCTCGGGACTCCTCCCCCTCGGCCTCACCGGCGAGCATCCGGGCGATCTCCCCTACGCGCTCCTCGCCGGTCACCTCGCGCACGCGCGTCGAGGTCTTGCCCTGGTGCGTGTACTTGTCGATGACGTAGTGGCGCTCGGCGCGCGCGGCCACGCTCGCCAAGTGCGTGACCGCGAGCACCTGCTGGCGGGTCGCGAGCTCGGCCAGGCACTCGCCGATCTGCTGGGCGACGAGTCCACCCAGCCCCGCGTCGATCTCGTCGAAGACGGCCACCGCGGACCCGTCGGAGGTCTCGAGCGAGATGGCGAGCAGAACCCGACTGAGTTCGCCCCCGCTCGCCAGGGCCTCCAACGGCCCGAGGGGTCGGCCCTCGTTGGCGCCAAAGAGGATCGACGCCCGAGAGCCGTCCTCACCGTCGACGACGAAGCGGACCCGAGCGCCCGCCAGGGCCACGCGCGCCATCTGGGCTTCGACCGCCGCGCTGAGAGCCGTCGCCGCGCCCTCGCGGGCGGCGCGGACCTCAGCCGCGCGCGTGGACACCACACCCTCAGCGACGGCGATGGCGCCGTCGAGCTCGTCGAGGCGCGCTCCCGCGGAGGCGAGCTCGGCCCGCTCGTGTTCGAGTTGGCCGCGCACCGCGAGGGCGTCGCCGAGGGTCCCGGCGTGCTTGCGCGCGAGCACGTTCAAGACCCGGGCCCTCTCTTCTAAGGCGGCGAGGCGCGCCTCGTCGACGGCCTCGGGGTCGAGCAGGGCCGCCAGGTCCCGCACCGCCTCGCGGGCCCCGACGAGCGCCTCGTCGAGCGCCGCGCGCACGGGGCGGTACGTCGCACCCTCGGGGAGGCGGGCCAGCGCGCGCGCGAAGGCCTCGAGCACCGAGTCGCCGCCGTCGCCGTCTAAGAGGGCGAGCGCCTCGGCCAGCGCGCCCTGGCCGTCGCGCAACTCGCTGAGCCGCGTCAACTCGGCGAGGACCTCCTCGAGCTCACCGGGTCCGGTCGGAGCGACCGCGTCGAACTCGGCGAGCTGGAACTCGACGTACTCGAGGCGTCGGGCCCGCTCGCCCGGGTCGCCACCCAGTGCGTCGCGCTCGCGGCGCAAAAGGGCGAGCTCGCCGCGCGCCGTCGCGAGGGCGCCGGCGTCGATGCCCCCGGCGCGGTCGATGAGCTCGATGACGGCCTCACTCGAGCGCAGGCGCAACGAGTCGTGCTGGCCGTGGATCTCCACGAGGCCCGTCGCGTGCGTGCGCAGGGCCTCCGCGCTGGCGGGGGCGCCGTCGATCGAGGCCCGTAGTCGCCCCGACGCGCTCACCTCCCGGGCGAGGGCGATCTCACGCCCGTCGGCCTCGAACAGCGCCACCGCCCGGGTGGCCGGTCCGAGTGCGTAACGCGCGCCCTCGGTCTCGAGCCCGAGGCTCAACGCGAGTGCGCCCACGAGCAGTGTCTTGCCCGCCCCCGTCTCGCCGGTGACCACGGTGAAGCCCGCGGAGAGCTCGAGCGTGGCCTCGTCGATGACCCCGAGGTCTCGGGCGTGGATCTCGAGCAGCCGCGCCCTAGGCATGGCCCTCGCGCAGGCTCCGCCGCAGCCGCGAGGCCAGGCCGAAGTTGCGCGTGGCCACGACCCGTACGGGACGCGGGTTGCGCCGCACGACGACCGAGCGGCCCGGTTCGAGGGTCGCGACGCGCTGACCGTCGGCCACGACCACCGCCGGCTTGTCGAGCGCCTCGAGGCGAACGACGGCGTCGGCGGGGACGACGACCGAGCGGTCGATCGTGAAGTGCGGCGCCACCGGGGTGATGACGAGCAGGCCCATGGACGGGTCGACGACCGGACCACCGGCCGACAGGCTGTACCCCGTGGAGCCGGTCGGGGTGGAGACCATGGCGCCGTCGGCGGTGTAGGTGAGGTACTCCTCGTCGTCGACGTAGGTGCGCACCTTGACCATGTGGCCCGCGGCGGGCCGCTCGACCACGACCTCGTTGAGAGCGAACTCGTCCTCGACGACCCCGTCGACGTCGATGCGAAGCGCCAGGCGCTCGACGACGGGTGCACCCTCGAGCGCGCCCACCACGGTCGAGGCGACCTCGGTCGAGGGCACGTCCAACAAGAAGCCGACCTGGCCTAGGTTCACCGCCACGACCCGCGCGCCGACCCGGTGGGCCAGGCGCGCGGCGCGCAAGAACGTCCCGTCCCCGCCGAGGCTCACGACGACGGTCTCGGGGCCGACCGGGGCGTCACCGGTCGCGTCGAGCAGGAACAGCGACGAGTCGATGCCCGCCGCGCGCAGCTCGGCGCCGACGGCCGCCGCGAGCTCCAGGGCGTCGGTCCGATTCGAGAAGGCCGTGAAGAGCAGGTCCGACACGATCGGCCTCGACGGGGGATCAGGGGGCAACGGTCGACGGCTCGCGGGGCTAGCGCTGCTCGTAGGTGGCGACGATCATCCCCCGGGCGAGGGTGTGGGAGAAGAGGTTGAAGCCGAGGTAGGCCGGGGTGGCCCCGTCGGGCAGGTCCAGGCTGGCGACGTCGAGGGCGTGGACGACGAAGTAGTAGTGGTGCGGTCCGTGCCCGGCCGGCGGAGCGGCCCCGATATAGCGATGCAGGCCGGCGTCGTTGGCGAGGGTGACGGCGCCCTCGGGCAGTCCCCCGTGACCGTCACCGGCGCCCGCCGCCAGTGAGGTGACGCCCTTGGGCAGGTCGTACACGGCCCAGTGCCAGAAGCCCGACGCGGTGGGCGCGTCGGGGTCGTAGCAGGTCACCGCGAAGCTCTCCGTCTCTTTGGGGAAGCCCCGCCACGAGAGCTGCGGGGAGGTGTCGGTGCCGCCCGCGCCCATGAGGCCGCTGACCTGGGCCCGGGGCAACTCCGCACCGTCGTCGATGTCCTCCGAGGTGACCTCGAAGGAGGGGACGGCCGGGAGCTCGGCGTAGGGGTTACGGGACATCGCTGCCTCCTTGTCGAGAGCGTCACGCCGACTCTAGCGAGGCCCCCCTGACCGGCGCACCGGGCGCGCCGCTCCTACACTCTCCCGACGGGCACGACGCCGGAGGGGACCGTGAAGAGCCGTCGCACACTCGCCGTGGTCCTCGCGCTCCTCGCGGTGAGCCTCACGCCCCTCGCGGCCGCGTCGGCTTCCTCGACCACCACCACCACGCAGCCCTCGGGGAGCGCCACGACGACGGGGCCCGTGCGCACCTACCTCGGGCCCGACGGCGTCGTCTCCTCGGCCATCGTGGCCGAGAACAAGCGACCCGGGACCACGTCGTGGCG
>JAKABC010000184.1 GCA_021802025.1 Actinomycetes bacterium | reverse complement strand
CTCGAGGTTGAGCCGCAGCAGGGGCTCGGTGTTCGAGGGGCGCAGGTTGAACCACCACGCGCCGTAGTCGGCCGTGAGCCCGTCGAGACGGTCGAGCGCGACGCCCTCGCCAGCGAGGCGCGCCGCGACGCGCTCGACGGTGCCGGCCGGGTCGGTGACGGTGGTGTTGATCTCGCCCGAGGCGGCGTAGCGCTCGAAGGGCTTGGTGAGCGACGACAGCGGCCCGCTCGCGCGGCTCAGCAGCTCGAGCACGACGAAGGCGGTGATGATCCCCGAGTCGGCCCGGTAGTTGTCGCGGTAGTAGTAGTGGCCCGAGTGCTCGCCGCCGAAGACGGCCCCGGTCTCGGCCATGACCTGCTTGATGTAGCTGTGGCCGACCCGGGTGCGCACGGCCACCCCGCCACTCTCGGCGATCACCTCGGGGACCGCCTTGGAGCAGATCAGGTTGTAGAGGACCGTCGCGCCCGGGTGGCGCGCGAGCATCGCCTCGGCGACCATCGCCGTCGTGGTCGAGCCCGAGACCGGCCGGGCCTGCTCGTCGATGAGAAAGACCCGGTCGGCGTCGCCGTCGAAGGCCAGCCCCACGTCGGCGCCGACCTCGAGGACGCGCCGGCGCAGGTCCACCAGGTTGGCCGGGTCGAGCGGGTCGGCCGGGTGGTTCGGGAAGGTGCCGTCGAGCTCGGGGTAGAGGACCTCGACCGAGAAGGGCAGGCCGGAAAAGACGAGCGGCGCGACGAAGCCCCCCATGCCGTTGGCGGCGTCGGCCACGATGCGCAGCGGCCGCAGGCTCGCCACGTCGACGAAGGAGTGCACGTGGGTCACCCACTCATTGGTGAGGTCGAGCTCGGTGATCGCCGCCAACTCCCCGGTCGCCGGGGCGTCGTAGAAGCGCCGGGTGAGAAGCTCGATCTCTCTAAGGCCGGAGTCGACCCCGACGGCCCGCGCGCCGGGCAGGCAGAACTTCACCCCGTTGTAGCGGGCCGGGTTGTGCGAGGCGGTGAACATCGCCGCGGGCAGGTCCAAGAAGCCCGAGGCGAAGTAGGCGAAGTCGGTCGAGGCGAGCCCGAGGTCCACCACCTCCACCCCGGTGGCCCGGGCCCCCCGGGCGAAGGCCTCCGACAGCGGCGCGCTCGAGACGCGCATGTCGCGCGCGACGACGATCCGCGGGTGGTCGGCGAAGGTGGCGAAGGCCGAGCCCATCGCCGCCGCGCCGCGCTCGTCGAGCTGATCGGGGTAGGTCCCGCGCACGTCGTACGCCTTGAAGATGGCGGTCGTGTCCACGACCGACCATCCTACCGAGGGGTCCGTCGGCGCCTCCGGGGCCACGCGACGAGCCCGCCGAGCCCGACGACGACCGTCACGAGGGTGAGGTCCCGGCCGATGGTCGTGGCCGGCGTGGAGCCGTAGAGCAGTTCGACGTCGTGACGCGTGGGCACCACCACCATCAGGTTCGGGCTCACGCGATAGGGGCCGGTCGCGCCCGTGACGTGCCAGTTCGGGTAGTAGGAGACCTTCACCAGCGTCGGCACCCCGAGGCGGCTCACGTGGAACGAGACGCTCTGGAGCCCGACGCGCACGCGGCTCACGCGCTCGGTGGGCTCGCGCGTGGTCGCGGGCATCTTCCACACGCTGCGCGCGCGCGGCCAGCTCGCCGGACCGCTGGCCGCGAGGTAGACCGACTCCAGGCGCGGGGTGAGCCACCACGTCTGGTTGGCCGCGAGCCAGCTGGCCGCGGTGCCCACGTGGGCCACGACGGCCGGCGGGTGGGCGAGGCCCTCGACGAGGCCCGCGTGGCGCACCCGGTAGACGAACCACTTCGCCCCCGGCGCGGGGAAGGCCCGCGTCGTCGCCACCAGGCGCAGCGCCGGGTCGCGGTTGGCCGCGGCGACGAGCGAGGGCGAGTAGGCCATGTAGTAGCGCACGCCGAGGCGCTGGAGGTGGGCGACGCCCAGGGCGACGTCGGGTGGCCCGTAGTTAAGACCCACCTGGGGGTCGCTCGGGGCGACCGAGAGCTCGGCCTGGTCGAGGTAGTGGTAGGGCGTGGTCGGCGAGGACTCCATGAGGAGCCCCTCTTCGGAGTCGACGCAGTCGTTGGTCCAGTACGGCAGGAGCATCAGCGCCTCGGGGGTCCCGAAGCGGTCCTCGGAGGCGCTGTACTCCCACAGCGCGCGCCCGCAGCCGTCGCGCCGCCCGACCGCGGCCATCGTCGTCATGAGGGCGTGGTACTCGGGCCAGCCCGACTTCGCCTGGTAGCCCGAGTAGTTCCACTGCGCCCAGTTGGTCACCTGGTTGCCCGAGGTCGACAGTCCCAGCGCGTTGGCCCAGGCCGTCACCTGGCCCGGCAGCGTCGAGGCGAGCCCGAGCAGCACCACGACCACCACCGCGCTCGTGGCGCGCCGGGCCCGCCGGCGCGCGCCCCGTCCCCCCTCGGGCTCGGGGTCGGCGCCCGTCGCGCCCGCGACGGACTCCCCCTCGAGCGGCGTCGGGCGGGCCGTCGGGGCGCGCACCCACCAGCGCGCGATCGGCCAGGCGACGAGCCAGCCCGCGAGGAGGTGGATCGCGATGAACCAGAAGGGGATCACCCGCTGGTTCCAGATGGCGCTCTGGGGGTCGAGGACGAAGACCCAGAACGAGGCGACCGTCGTGCCGGCGAGGACCAGACCCAGCCGGTCGCGCACGAGGACGGCCACGACGACCCCCGCGCCGGCGAGCGCGATCACCCACCGGTCCCCCGCGGCCGACCCGTCGGGGTTGAACCAGCCGAGGGTGGTGAAGATCGCGTGGAGGTTCGCGACGCTCACGTTCACG
The DNA here is from genome assembly GCA_021802025.1 of Actinomycetes bacterium. GTDB lineage: Bacteria > Actinomycetota > Acidimicrobiia > Acidimicrobiales > RAAP-2 > RAAP-2. The sequence goes on along the minus strand of JAKABC010000184.1, from coordinate 561 downwards.
TAGCCCAGCGAGTCCGTGTAGCGCTGGGTGGTGCCAAAGGGCAGGAGCCACCACGCCGAGAGGCCGAACGAGATCGCCCCGGCGCCGAGCGCGAAGCGAAGGGGGCGCGCGAAGTCGCCGCGCGCGAGCCGCCGAGCGCGCCCCTCGTCGGGGTCGGACGAGGTCACCAGCCCGAGGGCCCCCACGGCGGCGAGCGCGGCCAGCGCCCAGCGCAGGTCGACCACGACCGACAGGGCCGTCGCCGCGAGGGCGAGCCCGCCCAGCCAGTAGCCCCGCCATCCGCCGAGGGCGCGGCCCCGCGCGATCAGGCCCACGCACAGCGCGGCCAGCGCCACGGTGACGAGCCGCGAGTCGAGGCCCCCGCGCGTGGCGAAGACCGGTCCGGTCGCCACCCAGGCGTGGGCGTCGAGGGCGAGCGGCCACAGGGCGACGAGCGCGAGCCCCGCCGCGGCCAGGGCCGGGTGGGCCCTGGCCACGCCCACCCGGCGCGGCCCACCGACCCCGCGCCGGTACAGCAACTCGTAGACGACGACGATTCCCGAGGCGCCCAGGGCGAAGAAC
>JAKABC010000183.1 GCA_021802025.1 Actinomycetes bacterium | reverse complement strand
GGGTTCAGAACGTCGTGAGACAGTTCGGTCCCTATCCGATGCAGCCGTAAGAGATCTGAGAAAGGTTGTCCCTAGTACGAGAGGACCGGGACGAACGCAGCTCTCGTGTGACAGTTGTCCTGCCAAGGGCATGGCTGTTTAGCGACCTGCGGGTGGGATAAGCGCTGAAAGCATCTAAGTGCGAAGCCCGTTTCAAGATGAGATCTCTCACTGGGTTAACCAGGTAAGGCCCGTGGCTAGACGACCACGTTGATAGGCCGGAAGTGTACGTGCGGCAACGCATTCAGCTGACCGGTACTAATCGGCCGAGGGCTTGGAGTTGATGATGCTCGTGCTCGTTCTAAGACGCTCGAGGAGCCGTGACGGCTCCCACTTCGGTGGAGCGTAGGTTTCCGGTGGTCATGGCGGTGGAGATATACCTGTTCCCATTCCGAACACAGAAGTCAAGCCCACCCGCGCCGATGGTACTTGGGGGTCCCCCCCTGGGAGAGTAGGTCGCCGCCGGGATTTCTAAGAAGGACCCCCGTCTCGTGCGGGGGTCCTTCGCTTTTTGGGCCCGGTACGGGCGCCTCCGGCCGGAGGGTCGTGCGGGTTGGTCGAGCGTTGGTCGTTCGTTGCGATACGGGTGACCCGCGATGGCGAGGCTCGTGGGGTGACCACCCGGGCCCGCGCGCTCGCCCCCGAGGGCGACCTCCGTCGCCGCGTGGCCCGGCGCGCCCTCACCCCGGCCCTCGCGAGCGCCGAGGCGGCGATCCCGATCCCCGACCCGCCGGCCCGGCGCCGACTGATCCGCGCGACGGCCGCCCTCGCCCTGCTCGTGAGCGCCGCGTATCTCACCTGGCGCCTCGCCGTCACCCTGGGCACCTGGTGGGTGGCCGTTCCCCTGTGGCTCCTCGAAGCGCACGCGGCGATCGGGCTGGGGCTCTTCACCTTCTCCCTCTGGGACGTCGACGCCACGAGCGTGCCGACGCCGGTCGCCACGACCGACCTGCGGGTGGCCGTCGTGATCGCGACCTACAACGAGCCCCGCGAGGTCCTGTTGCCGACCGTGGCCGCGGCGACCGCGCTCAGCCCGGCCCACGAGACCTGGGTCCTCGACGACGGGGGGCGCGCGTGGGTGCGCGAGCTCGCGGCCTCGCTCGGGGCGCGCTACCTCGCGCGCGCCGAGCACCACCACGCCAAGGCCGGCAACCTGAACCACGCCCTGGAGTACATCGACGCCGACCTCGTCGCGATCCTCGACGCCGACCACGTGGTGACGGCGAACTTCCTCACCCACACCCTGGGCTACTTCGCCGACCCCTCGATCGCGATCGTCCAGACCCCCCAGGACTTCTACAACGTCGACTCCTTCGAGCACGGCCCGAACCACTCGTGGCTCTGGCGCAGCCGCCGCGACGTCGCCTTCAACGAGCAGCGCCTCTTCTACCGCGCCCTCCAGCCCGGCAAGAACCGCTGGGGCGCGGCGTTCTGGTGCGGCACCAACGCGCTGGTGCGCGTGGCGGCGCTGCGCGAGATCGGCGGCGTCGCCACCGAGACGGTCACCGAGGACATCCACACGACGATCCGCCTGCACCGCCGGGGCTGGCGCACGATCTACCACAACGAGGTCCTCGCCCACGGCCTGGCCGCGGGCGACGCGACCCAGTACCAGGCCCAGCGGCTGCGCTGGGGGACCGGCGCCATGCAGCTGTTGCACCTGGAGCACCCGCTCACCCGTCGGGGCCTCACCGTGACCCAGCGCCTGGCGTACGCGTCGACCATCCTGGGCTGGTTCGACGCGTGGCGGACCCTCGGCTACGTGCTCATCCCCCTGGTCGTGCTGGTGAGCGGCGTCTCGCCGATTCACGCGAGCGCGCCCACCTTCCTGCTGGCCTTCGGGGTGACCTTCGGCCTGCAGCGACTGGCCCTCGGCCTGCTCTCGCGCGGCTACGCCCCCTCGGGGCTCGCGACGCTCTTTGAGTTCGTGCGACTCCAGAGCACGATCGCCGCGACCCTGTCGTACCTGCGCCCGGGGGAGCGGGCCTTCACGGTCACGGTCAAAGAGGGCGCCGACGTGCGCCACCGCAACGAGGCCCCCTGGCTCTTGTGGCTCCTGGTGGCCGCGAGCGGCGCGGTCGGCGTCTGGTTCGCGCTCAGCCTCGCCGGGGTGACGCCGGTGAGCTACCCGGTGCGCTGGACGGCCTACGGAGCGGCCTTCTGGGCGCTTGTCAACGTGGCCTTCCTGGTCGCGGCGATCGCGCGGATCCGCTCGGACCGCTACGCCACCGACCGGCGCACCGGGGTGCGCCAGCGCCTCGACGGCGAGGTCGGGGTCGACGGCGCGCGCGCCCACCTGATCGACCTCTCGGTCGGCGGGGCGCTCGTGCGCGTCGAGGGGGGGCTCGCCGCGGACCCGGTCCACGTGATGGAGCTCACCGTCGCCGAGGACGAGGTGGTCGAGCTGGTCTGTGAGGAGCGCTCTCGCCAGCGCGTCGGCGCCGAGGGCGACGTCGTGAGCGTGCGCTTCGCCCCGGGTCAGGACGTGGCCGTCGGGCGCCTCGCCGTGGCCCTCTTCGGCGCGCGCGCCTAGGGCTGTCGCCGAGGGCCCTCGCGCGGCCTCAGGGGCCGAGGAGGAGCACGGCGGTCGAGACCGGACGCTCGACGCGGCCGGGGTGATTGATGACACGCCCGTCGAAGAACATCGAGGTCGACTGACCACCGTCGAGATCGATGGCCGTCACGACGTCGAGGGAGCGCAAGAGGGCGATCAACTGGCCGGCCGTCGCCCCGGCGCGCTCGTCGACGCCCCCGACGGTCATAAGCACGGTCGCCCCCGAGCCCGTCCAGCCGAGCACCGTGCGCGGGAATCGCTGCCACATGTAGGTGTCGGCTCGACTCACGGTGGCGGGCACGCCCTCATCGAGGAGGATGGGGTGGCCCCCGAGAACGTCACAGCCCGCGCTCGAGGTGGTCGTGAGCGACGCGGCCCCGCCGGGGACGAGCGTGTTAAGCGGCGACGCGCCGCGCGCGACCACGACGACCTGGCCCGGGGCCACGTGGGTCGGGCCCTGGGTGGTGGCGAGAAGATCCAGCGCGGTGGTGGTGTTGATCGTGGTCGGGCTCAGCGACGGGTCGACCTGGGCGAAGCGGTAGGTCGTCCAGCCCGGGGCCCAGGGGGTCGCGAGGTAGTAGGCGGGGGTGTAGAGGAGGGTGCCCGCCAGGGGGAGGTCGACCCCGGTGTAGCGCATCGGGCGCTCCTGGTTGACCCCGGTTATCGGCACGGGTGCGCCGTTCACCTCAAGGGTGCTCGACCAGTTGAGCCCCTGGCTGACCGTGTGCTGGTCGAGGTTCACCTGCTGGTGGGAGACCTCGGGGGTGTGCAACAACACACAGTCCTGGATGATCCCGCCGACCTCG
>JAKABC010000182.1 GCA_021802025.1 Actinomycetes bacterium | reverse complement strand
CACCCAGGCCCACGGGGCCGAGCACGCCGCGGACGCCGTGGCCCGCGGCGCGGTCGCGGTCGTGAGCGACCGGCCGGTCCCGGTGGCGGTGCCGGTCCTCATCGTGCCGGCGAGCCAGATCGGTGCCCTCGTCGCCCACGCCAGCGCCGTCGTGGTCGGCCAGCCCCAGACGCGCTCGAAGCTGGTCGCGGTCACCGGCACCAACGGCAAGACGACCGTGACGGCGCTCGTCGCCGCCCTGGCCCGGCGCCTCGGGTGGAACGCGGGCGCGATCGGGACCCTCACCGGCGCGCGCACCACGCCGGCGGCCCCCGAGCTCTACCGGGCCCTCGCCCACGAGGTCGGCGCCTTCGACCCCGCCGTCGCTGACGGGGTGGTCGCGCTCGAGGTGTCGAGTCACGCGCTCGACCAGCGTCGGGTCGAGGGTCTGTTCTTCTGCGTGGCCGCCTTCACCAACCTCGGCCACGAACACCTGGACTACCACGGGACGATGGAGGCGTACTTCGAGGCCAAGGCGTCCCTCTTCACCCCCGAGCGGGCGCGCCGGGCGGTCGTGTGGACCGACGACCCCTACGGGGCCCGTCTGGCCGAGCGGACGGCGTTGCCGGTGACGGCGGTGGGGCGCGCGGACGCCGAGGAGGTGGTCAGCTCGCTGACGGGCTCCACGTTCTTCTGGCGCGGCCACCTCGTCAACTCGCCCCTCGTGGGTGACTACAACGTCGACAACCTCCTCGTGGCCTTGGCCATCGCGGCCGGTCTCGGCCTCGACGAGGCCGACCTCGCACGGGCCGTCGCCGAGGTGGCTCCCGTGCCCGGTCGCTTCGAGGTGATCCGCGGCCGGGAGGTGACCGTCGTCGTCGACTTCGCCCACACTCCCGAGGGGCTGGCGCGACTGCTCGACGACGTGAGGGCCCTCGAGCCGTCGGCGAGGGTCCTCACCGTCTTCGGCGCGGGCGGTGACCGGGACCGCACCAAGCGACCCGAGATGGGCGCCGCCGTCGCCGCCCGCTCCGACGTGGTCGTCCTGACCTCGGATAACCCTCGCTCGGAGTCCCCGGATGCCATCATGGACGACGTGGCGGCGGGAATCGGTTCCGGTGCCGCCTTGGTGCGCGAGGTGGACCGACGCCGGGCCATCGCCGCGGCCATCGAGGCCGCCGGAGCGGGCGACGTCGTCGTGGTGGCCGGCAAGGGGCACGAGACGACCCAGATCGTGGGTGACGCGGTGACGCCCTTCGACGACCGCGAAGTCGCTCGGGAGTTCGTGAGGTGAGCGGATGCTGAGCCTGATGGAGGCCGGGGGCGTGGGCTTCCTGCTCGCGCTGTTCGTGACGCCCCTGTGGATCCGCTCCCTGCGCGCGCGCTCGATCGGCCAGCGCATCCTGGAGGACCTGGCCACCCACCAGCACAAGGCCGGCACCCCGACGATGGGGGGCGTGGTGATCGTCGGCGCGACGGCCGTGGGCTACGTCATGGGTCACGTCGGCACGGCCATCACCTTCACCCGGGCGGGCGTCTTGGCGCTCGCGGTGATCGTGGCCTCGGGCGCGCTGGGGTTCCTCGACGACCTCATCGGGGTGCGCAACGCGCGCAACCTGGGCCTCAACAAGCGCGGCAAGTTCGCCGGTCAGCTGGTGATCGCCGGCGTCTTCGCCGTGCTGGCACTGACCTGGGTGCACACCTCGACGGACCTCTCCTTCACGCGCGTCTCCCTGCCCGGTTGGGGGCTCAGCGCGGTGGGGTGGTTCGTGCTCGCCGTCTTTATCGTGGTGGGGACGTCGAACGCCGTGAACCTCACCGACGGACTCGACGGACTCGCGGCCGGATCAGCGACGTTCTGCTTCGGCGTGCTCGCGATCATCGGCTACTGGCAGTTCCGTCACTACAGCATCTACCGGCTCCACGCCGCACTCGACCTGGGCCTGGTGGCGGTGGCCCTGGTGGGTGCGTGCCTGGGCTTTTTGTGGTGGAATGCGGCCCCCGCCCGGATCATCATGGGCGACACCGGATCGCTGGCGATCGGCACCGGGCTCGGCGCGCTCTGTCTGCTGATGAACCTCGACCTCTTGCTCATCGTCATCGGCGGACTCTTCGTCGCCGAGACCCTGTCGGTGATCCTCCAGGTGGTGAGCTTTCGCCTCTTCGGCCGGCGCATCTTCAAGATCGCCCCCTTCCACCACCACTTCGAGATGAAGGGCTGGCCCGAGACCACGGTCATCATCCGCTTCTGGATCCTCGCCGGCCTGCTAGCCATGCTCGGTCTCGGGATCTTCTACGGCGACTTCCTCAAGATCGCCAAGGTGGTCTGATGTCCGAGGGCCGCTTCCTCAAGCCCTTCGAGCGCGCCGGCGCGCTCGGGCGCACGCTGGTGGGCATCACCGCGGCGATGGTCACCCTCGGCACGATCTTCGTCGCCTCGGCCAGTGAGGGCGAGGCCGCCGCCGCGGGGACGTCGGTCTTTTCGATCATGGTGCGCGACGTCGCCTACCTCGCGCTCGGCGTGGTCGCGTTCTACCTGGCGGCGCGGGTCCGCCTCGACCGACTCGTGAAGAACGCGCCGCTGCTCTCCTGGGTCGGGGTGGGACTGCTTCTCGCGGTGCGGGTGGTCGGCACGTCGTCCAACGGCGGCACCCGGTGGCTCAACCTCAAGGTGATTCAGCTCCAGCCCTCGGAGCTGTTTAAGCTCTTCACGATCCTCTTCGTCGCCTGGCTGATCGAGCGCCACCACCACGAGCTGGGCGACTGGCGACGGGTGCTCACGCTGTGTTGGCCGATCCTGGTCGGCGGACTCCTCGTGGCCGCCGAGCCGGACCTGGGGACGGCGTCGGTGGTGTTCTGCCTCGCGCTCGTGATGCTCTGGACGGTCGGACTGCCGAGGCGGTTCTTCGTCGCGGTGGGCGTGGCCGGCGTCGCGGGGTTCGTCGCCTTCATGAAGATCAAGCCCTACTCGGCCGAGCGCCTGACCGCCTTCTTGCACCCCAACTCGAACCTGCTCACCAGCGGCTACCAGCTCTTCCAGTCCAAGATCGGACTCGGGGCCGGAGGCCTCACGGGATTGGGGCTCGGCCACAGCCGAGAGAAGTACGGGCTCTTGCCCAACGCGCACACCGACTTCATCTTCACCGTCATCGGCGAGGAGCTCGGGCTGGTCGGCACTCTGTGCGTCCTCGCCCTCTTCGTGGCCTTCCTCGTGACGGCGGTGCGCATCGCCCAGCGCAGCGCGCACGGTACCCACCGTCTCATCGTCGTGGGCGTGACCACCTGGATCATGGTCGAGGCCGTCATCAACGTCGCCTCGGTCGTGGGGTGGTGGGCCGTCACCGGGGTCCCCCTGCCCTTCTTCTCCTACGGCGGCACCGCGCTCATCGTCGAGCTCTTCGCGGTCGGCCTGCTCTATAACGTGGCCCACGACCGCTCGCGCGCTCCGGACCTCGTGGTGGCCGACG
>JAKABC010000181.1 GCA_021802025.1 Actinomycetes bacterium | reverse complement strand
CGGGTGGCGTCGCGCTCGCCCATGGGCGGGTCGAGGTCGAAGGCGTTGTAGAGGGTGAGGGCCGCGACCCCGCGCGCGGCGAGCTCGGCGCGACTGCGTTCGTTGATCGTGACGTGGCGCCACCGTTTCCCCGTGCGCGGGGGAGTGTCGGACCCGCCGGGGCGCTGCCAGGCGAGGTCGTGGTGGCGAAAGATTGCGGCGCGCCCGGCGAGGGCCCGGTACGTCGCCTCGACCGCGCGGGGGTTGAGGGGCAGCGAGACGAGGTTCTCCACCACGACGAGGTCACAGCCGGCGAGCGCGCGCTCGAGCGCACTCTCATCGACGCTTACCGTCGCGCGCGCCGCGAGGCCCGCCACGAGGTGCTCGGCCGTCCCCTCGCCGGCCACCGTCGTGACCTCGTGGCCGAGGGCGGCGAGCGCCCCGTGCCACTTGGCGGCCTCAACGCTCACCCCGTCGACCCCGCCCAGGCGGTAGCTCACGACCCCGACGCGCGCCACCGCTCGAGGCTACGTGCCCGGGGCGGCCCCGGGGCCCGGCGCGGGGCGCCGGTAGACTCTCACGGTCCAGTCGGCGCACTTGGGGAGGACCATGGTCACGCGGGCGCTGATCACCGGCATCACCGGCCAGGACGGCTCCTACCTGGCCGAACTCCTCCTCGCCGAGGGTTATGAGGTCGTGGGGCTGATGCGCCGCTCCTCGACGGTGAACATCGAGCGCATCAGTCACATCCAAGAGCGCCTGACCCTCGTCTCGGGGGACCTGATGGACGAGGTGTCGTTGATCAACGTGCTGCGCGAGTACCGGCCCCGCGAGGTCTACAACCTGGCCGCCCAGAGCTTCGTCCAGGCCTCCTGGGCCCAGCCGGTCCTCACCGGTGAGTCGACGGCGCTCGGGGTCACCCGGATGCTCGACGCCATACGGATCGTCGACCCCGAGATCCGCTTCTACCAGGCCAGCTCCTCGGAGATGTTCGGGCGGGTCCGCGCCGTGCCCCAGAACGAGCACACCTCCTTCTACCCGCGCAGCCCCTACGGGGTCGCCAAGGTCTACGGCCACTGGATCACCGTCAACTACCGCGAGAGCTACGGCCTGCACGCCTCGAGCGGGATCCTGTTCAACCACGAGTCGCCCCGGCGCGGCATCGAGTTCGTCACCCGCAAGGTGACCCACGGCGCGGCGCGCATCGCCGCGGGCCTCGACACCCAGCTGCGCCTGGGCAACCTCGAGGCCCGGCGCGACTGGGGCTACGCGCTCGACTACGTGCGGGCGATGTGGCTGATGCTCCAGCGCGACACACCCGACGACTTCGTCATCGCCACCGGCGAGACCCACTCGGTGCGCGAGCTGTGCGAGGTGGCCTTCGCTCACGTGGGGCTCAACTGGGAGGACCACGTCGTGGTCGACGACCGCTTCTTGCGCCCGGCCGAGGTCGACCTGCTGGTGGGCGACTCGACCAAGGCCAACCGCGAACTGGGCTGGCGCCACCGGGTCGGCTTCACCGAGCTCATCGAGCTGATGGTCGACGCCGACGCCAAGGCCCTCCAGCACTGAGGGTCGCCCGCCGTGGCCGTGGTGAGCCTCGAGGGGGCCGTGGTGACCTCGGGGGGCTACCCCCTGCTCGCCGGGGTCGACCTCGTCGTCGAGGCCGAGACCCTCACCGTGGCGACCGGACCCAACGGCGCCGGCAAGACGAGCCTGCTGCGCCTGCTCGGCGGGCTGGTCGGGCTGAGCGCGGGGCGAGCGAGCGTCTGCGGGATCGACTTAGCGGGCGGCGACCGGCGGGCGCTGCGTCGGCGGGTCGGCTGGCTGGGCCACGAAGGCTCCTTCTACGACGAGCTCAGCGTGCGCGAGAACCTCGTCTTCGCCGCCCGGGCCCTCGGACGCCCGACCTCGTCGATCGACGCCGCGCTCGAGCGCGTCGGGCTCGTCGGCCGCGCCGACACCGCGGCGAGACGGCTCTCGGCCGGCCAGCGCCGCCGACTGGGGCTCGCGTGGCTGCTCGTGCGCCGCGCCGAGCTCTGGCTGCTCGACGAGCCCTACGCCTCGCTCGACGACGAGGGCCGTGACTTCCTCGACGCGCTGCTCGCCGACGTCGTGGCGGCCGGCGCGACGGTGCTCGTGAGCGCCCACGACCCTCTGCGCAGCGCCCGGCTCGCCCCGCGCACCCTCGCGATGGCCGGCGGGCGGGTCGTGGCGGACCGAGCGGGGGGATCGCGGTGATCGCGACGGCGCTGCTCGTCGCCGCTAAGGACCTGCGCATCGAGGCGCGCAGCCGGGTCCTGCTCTGGCAGGTGCTGCCCTTCGGGGTGGTGGCCCTGGTGCTGGCGGGCATCGCGCTCGGGCCCACGCGCGCCGGACATTCCGACGCCGGTCCCGGGCTCTTCTACCTCGTGGCGCTGTTCGTGACCCTGCTCGCGGTGAACCGCTCGATTCGCATCGAGGGCGCGAGCGGCACCCGGTCCTCGGTCGCGACCCTGGGGCTCGACCCGGCGGGGGTCTTCCTCGGCAAGGCCCTCGCCCTCGCCCTCGAGCTCTGGGCGATCGGGGCGGTCCTGCTCGCCGGGTCGGTCCTGTTGTTGCACGCCGGCCTCGCTGGCACCCTCGAGGCCGCCCCCAGCGTGGCCGTGACCCTCGGCGCGCTCGCGGCGGCCGGGTCGCTCTACGGGGCGCTCTGTGGCCGCGAGGGGGCCGCGACCCTGCTGCCGGCCATCTCCTTCCCGGGCTTCGTGCCCCTTCTGATCGCGGGCGAGCGGGCCTACCACAGCGCCCTCGCCGGGGGGGCGCTCTGGCAGTGGTGGGTGATTTCCCTCGTCGCCCTGGCCGCCTACGTGGCCCTCGGCGTTCTCCTTTACGGTGTCTTGGAGGAATCATGGTGAAAACGGTCGCGTCGCGCTTACTCGGACCCGTCACGCTCGCGCTGCTGGCGTTGACCTTCTGGCTCGGGCTCTTCGTCACCCCGCCGGCCAAGGTCCAGGGCAACCTCGCGCGCCTGGTCTACGTGCACCCGGCGATCGCCTGGGTGGCCCTGTACGTCTCGTTCGGCACGGCGACCATCGCCTCGGCCCTCTACCTGTGGCGCCGGACCCGCTCGGGCACGATGGACCGGATCGCCCACTGCGCGATGGAGGTCTCGGTCGTCTTCATCGCCCTCACGCTCATCACCGGCTCGATCTGGGGTCGACCGACCTGGGGGGTGTGGTGGGCCTGGGACGCGCGGCTCACCTCGACCGCCGTGCTCGGGCTCTTCGCCCTGGCCTACCTGGCGCTGCGGAGGGCGACCGACGACCCCGAGGCGCGCGCCACGCGCGCGGCCGTCTTCGCCCTCGTGGCCGCGGTGAACGTGCCGATCATCCACTTCTCGGTCCAGTGGTGGAAGACGCTGCACCAGGGCGCGACGGTCTTCACCGCGAACCGCACGCTGCTGATACACGGGATCATGGCCTGGACGCTGTT
>JAKABC010000180.1 GCA_021802025.1 Actinomycetes bacterium | reverse complement strand
TCCTCGACGCCCTCAAGATGGGGTTCGACTCCTAGTCCGACCTACTCCTCGACGCCCTTGGCCATGAGGTCGGCGATCGAGTTCACGACCGAGGGGTCCGTGAGGGTCGTCACGTCGCCCAGGGGACGGTTCTCGGCCACGTCGCGCAGCAGGCGCCGCATGATCTTGCCCGAGCGGGTCTTGGGCAGCTCGGGGGTGAGGATGATCTGGCGGGGCTTGGCGATCGGACTGCTCACCTTGGCCACGTGGTCACGCAGGTCACTGATCACCCCGGCCTGGTCGCGCTGGGCCTCGTCGGCCGAGAGCTTCAGGGTCACGAAGGCGACGATGGCCTGGCCGGTGGTGGCGTCACTGGCCCCCACGACGGCGGCCTCGGCGACGAGGGGGTAGCCCACTAGGGCGTGCTCGACCTCGGTCGTCGAGAGGCGGTGGCCGGAGATGTTCATCACGTCGTCCACGCGCCCGAGCAGCCACAGGTCGCCGTCCTCGTCCTTCTTCGCGCCGTCACCGGCGAAGTAGACCCCCGGGAACCGCTTCCAGTAGACCTCCTTGAACCGCTCGGGGTCGCCGTAGATGCCCCGCGTCATCGACGGCCACGGCTGGGTGATGACGATGTAACCGCCCTCGCCGTTGCCAACGGACTTGCCCTCGTTGTCCACGACGTCGATCGAGACCCCGGGGATGGCGTGCATTGCCGCACCCGGCTTGGTCGCGGTGATGCCTGGCAGCGGCGAGGCCATGATGGCGCCGGTCTCGGTCTGCCACCAGGTGTCCACGATCGGGCACCGGTTGCCGCCCACGTGCTCGCGGTACCACATCCAGGCCTCGGGGTTGATCGGCTCGCCCACCGAGCCGATGAGCCGCAGGCTCGAGAGGTCGTGGCCGTCGGGGTGCTCCGGCCCCCACTTCATCAGGGTGCGGATGGTCGTGGGGGCGGTGTAGAGGATCGAGACCTTGAACTGCTCGATGATCTTCCACCAGCGGTCCCGGCCCCCCGAGTCGGGCAGGCCCTCGTAGAGCACCTGGGTCACCCCGTTGACCAGGGGGCCGTAGACGATGTAGCTGTGCCCGGTGATCCAGCCGATGTCGGCGGCCGTCCAGCACACGTCGGTCTCGGGCTTGACGTCGAAGATCTGCCAGTGGGTGGTGGCGCACTGGGTGAGGTAACCACCGGTCGTGTGGTAGATCCCCTTGGGCTTAGCGGTGGTGCCCGAGGTGTACATGATGAGCAGGGTCTGCTCGGCCGGGAAGGACTGGCACTCGTGGGTCGTGCTCTGGCGCTCGACGAGCTCGTGCCACCAGTGGTCGCGACCCTCCACCCACTCGACGTCCCCACCGGTGCGGCGCACGACGAGCACCGCGCGCACGTTGGGGCAGCTCTTCAGGGCCTCGTCGACGGCCGGCTTGAGCGGACTGGCCGCCCCGCGCCGGAAGGCGCCGTCGGCGGTGATGACGACCTGGCAGTCCGAGTCCAGGATGCGACTCGACAGCGCTTCGGCGGAGAAGCCCGCGAAGACGACCGAGTGGGCTGCGCCCAGTCGCGCGCAGGCCAGCATCGCGACGACCGCCTCGGGGATCATCGGCATGTACACCGCGACCCGATCGCCCGCCTTCACCCCCAGCTCGGTCAGGGCGTGGGCCGCCTGGGCCACCATCTTCTGGAGGTCGGCGTAGGTGATGGTGCGGGTCTCGCCCTCGGCGTCGGCGACCCAGTGGTAGGCGACCTTGTCGCCGAGGCCGGCCTCGACGTGGCGGTCGACGCAGTTGTAGGCCGCGTTGAGCTCGCCGTCGGTGAACCACTTGGCGAACGGGAGGTCCCACTCCAGGGTGACGGTGGGCTCTTTGGTCCAGGTCAGCCGGTCGGCCTGGCGACGCCAGTAGGCGACGGGGTCGGCGTCGGCCTCGGCGTAGATCTCCGGGCCGACGTTGGCCTGGGCGGTGAACTCCGAGCTCGGTGCGAAGCTTCTCGTCTCGGCGAGCCACGCTTCCAGTCGTGCTTCGGTCATCGTTCCCCCTACTCGTGCATGTCTCTCGTAACCGACCGGTATCGGCGGCGTCCCTGACAGTACCCCTCATTCGCCCGAAAATGCCAACAGCGCCCGACTCCTCGCGGAGCGGGCGCTGTTGGCGGTTGGGTCCGGTGGCGAGCCACCAGTGACCCCTAGGTTAGCCGCGCCGACCGACCGGGAAAAGCACTTTTCCGTGCGTCTCGTTAACGACGCCGGCCATCGACGTGTACCAGGCCGCGACGGCCGTGGCCAGCCCGAACCAGCCACCGGCGTGGACCAGGCTCGAGTGGCCCGCTCCCCAGTTGCCGATGGTGAGCAGGACAAAGGTGACCAACAGCAAGATGAACACGACGAAGATCGCCGTGTTGGTCTTAGCCGCCGCGATGGTCATGTAGGCGGTGAAGATCGTCCAACCCAACAGGAAGATCCCGACCGTGTCCGTGCCCCCGCCGGCCAGGTGGAACTGGACGATGGCGTAGAACGCCAGCCAGAACGCGCCGTACGACGAGAACGCGAGAGCCCCGAAGGTGTTCTTCCGGATGAACTCCCACATTCCGGCCAGGAGCTGGACGATCCCCCCGTAGAAGAGGGCCAGGCTGAGCGCTGCCTCGAGACCAGCGCCGTGCCAGAGGTTGGCATTCCAGCTGCTGAGGCAGAACGTGGTCATGGCGAAACCCGCAAGCCCTAGGGGCCCCGGGTCCGCGACTTTGTGTTCCATTCAATCCCCCACACGTGTGTCAACGGGCCGCCGGGGTGACGGCCCACTGTGATTACACACCATCGGAGACCCCCCGCGAGGGATGGCCGATCCTCGCTCGGTGCGAGTGCTAGCGAGCCGCGGCGCGCTAGGGACCAAAGTCCCTACGTGGCGTCGAGCGCCTCACGGAACTCGCGCACGACGGACTCGACCTGCTCGGGCGTCGCGCCGTCGAGGACCCGGCGCACCAGGGCCGAGCCGACGATGGCCCCGTCGGCCCTCGCGGCGGCGGCGCGGGCCTGCTCGGGGCTCGCGATGCCGATGCCGACGTAGGTCGGGGTCGTGGTGACGGTGCGGATCCGTTCGACCACGGCCGCCCCGTCACCGAGCCCGTCGGCGGCCCCGGTGACGGCCATGCGCGCCGCGGCGTAGACGAAGCCCCGCGACCGGACCGCGACACGCGCGACGCGCTCGGGGGGGCTCGAGGGTGCGACCATCAGCACGGTCGCGAGGTCCCCGGCGTCGCACACCGCCGCCCACTCGTCCATTTCCTCGAGCGCGAGGTCGGGCAGGATCACCCCGAGCACCCCGGCCTCGCGCAGACGGCCGGCGGCGCGCTCGAGCCCGTAGTGGTAGATAACGTTGCAGTAGGTCATCGCCACGAGCGGCACCCCGAGGTCGAGCGCGCCGAGAGCGGCGCAGACCGAGTCCAGAGTGGTCCCGGCGGCCAGGGCCGCCAGGGCCGCCGCGCCGGTCACCTGGC
>JAKABC010000014.1 GCA_021802025.1 Actinomycetes bacterium | reverse complement strand
GTAGTCGACCGTCGAGCGGTCCCCGCGGGCGGCCAGCCACCGCGCGGCCTCGTCGTAACGCAGCTCGGGCCGCTCGCCCAGGGTGAAGAGTGCCTCGGTGCAGCCGGCCGCCTCCCCGGCCCGGGCGATACCCATCACCTCTTCGAGGTCGAGGTACGGGGCAGCGAGGTGGGCCGGCGCCTGAGCGAACGTGCAGTACGCGCAGCGATCCCGACACAGCTGGGTCAGGGGGATGAAGACCTTGGGCGAGTAGGTGACGAGCTCGCCGAAGAGGGCACGCGCCCGCTCGCGGGCCTCGGGTGCGAGGTCGGCGGCGCGGGCGTTGAGCAGTGCTGCGTGCGGGGTGTCGGTACGACCCATGCGAGGCATCCTACGAGGGTCCGTCGCGGGTCTCAGCGGGTGGCCGCGACCTTCGCCTCGAGTGTCGCCAGGAGCTCGTGGTACGAGGTCGCGAAGGCGGCGACGCCCTCGTCCTCCAGCCGCGTCGTGACGGCCCCGAGGTCCACCGTGGGCGCCAGGGTCGCGAGGACCCCCGCCGCGCGCGCGCGGCGAGCCGGGTCCTCCAGCAGGCTCGCCGTGGGGTCGCCGTGGTCGAGGTAGGCGTCGACGGTCGCGTCGGGCATCGTGTTCACCGTCTCGGAGGCGACGAGGTGGTTGACGTAGAGCAGGTCGTCGTAAGCCGGGTTCTTGGTCGAGGTCGACGCCCACAGGGGCCGCTGGACCTGGGCGCCGTCGGCGAGCAGACCGGCCACGTCACCGCGATCCACGCGCGCCCGGTAGAGGCCGTAGGCCGCAGCGGCTTGGGCGTTGGCCACCGTCCCGCGCCGGTCGTCGCCCTCGGGGAGCAGGGCGTCGACGGCGACGTCGACGCGCGAGACGAAGAACGACGCGACGCTCGCGATCGATCCGAGGTCCCGGCCCGCGGCACGGGCCGCCGAAAGGCCCGCGGCCCAGGCGTCGAGCACCTCGGCGTAGCGCTCGAGGGAGAAGATCAGGGTCACGTTGACGTTGATCCCCTCGCCGAGCGCGGTCGTGATCGCGGGCAGTCCCTCTCGGGTCGCGGGGATCTTGATCATCACGTTGGGCCGATCCACCTCGGCGAAGAGTCGTCGCGCGGCGGCGATCGTGCCGTCGGTGTCGCGCGCGAGCAGGGGGGAGACCTCGAGCGACACGTACCCGTCGCGATAGCGTCGGGCGGGGTCATCGCGTGAGGCGTCGTGGACCCCGGCTAGAACGTCGCACGCGTCGCGCACGTCAGCGACCGCGAGCGTCTCGAAGAGCGCCTCGGGATCGAGTCCAAGGTGGGCGCGCACCGCGTCGTCGTAGGCGCTCGAGGTGGATAGAGCCTTGGCGAAGATCGACGGGTTCGACGTCACGCCGCGCACGCCCTCGGCCACCAGGCGCGCGAGGGTGCCGTCGTTGAGCCAGTCGCGGCGGATGTTGTCGATCCACGGACTCTGACCGTGGACGTCGTAGAGGTCGTTCAGTGTGGTCATGACTCCTCGTTCAGGACTCGGGTGACGTGGGCGACCACGGTCTCGGGCACGATGCCCAACGCGGCGAAGACCTGCGGTCCGGGAGCCGAAAGGCCGAAGGTATCGATGCCGAGCGCCTCGTCGGCGTAGCGCGACCAGCCCAGCGTCGCCCCGGCCTCGACCGCGAGCGAGGGGAGGTCCCGACGTACGACCGCGTCGCGGTAGGCCCGAGGCTGGTCCTCGAAGCACTTCCAGCACGGCAGCGCCACGACCCGGACCGCTATCCCGCGTGTCGCCAGCTCATCGGCCGCGGCCAGGCACAGCGAGACCTCCGAGCCCGTGGCGAGCAGGCTGAAGCGGGCCGCCGCGGGCTCGCGCACGACGTAGCCGCCCCGGTGGGCGCCCTCACGACTGGCCTCGGCCTCCGCGCCCCCGAGGACGACCAGGTCCTGGCGCGACAGGACGAGCGCGGTGGGCACCGGGTCCTTCGCGCGGAGCAGGCGGCCCACGAGGTCCAGCGTCTCGTTGGCGTCGCTCGGTCGCACCACGTGGAGGTTGGGCATCGCCCGCAAACTCATCAGGTGCTCCACCGGCTGGTGGGTCGGGCCATCCTCGCCCACGCCCACCGAATCGTGGGTGTAGACGAAGAGCGCCGCCGCCTCGCTCAAAGCGGCCAGACGCACAGCCGGGCGGGCGTAGTCGCTGAAGACGAAGAACGTCGAACCGACGGGCCGGACGCCGCCGTGGTGGGCCAGGCCGACCACGATCGCCGACATCGCGAACTCTCGGATGCCGAAGTGGATCTGACGGCCCCCGGGGTGCGCGGCGTCTTGGGCGACGGTCCCGGAGAGAGCGACTCCGGTGTTCTCGGTGAGGTCGGCCGACCCCGCGACGAGTCCGGGCATGTGGGGGCTGAAGGCGTCCATGGCCCGCTGGAGGGCGCGACGGGTCGCCGCCGTCGAGTCGGGCGCGTAGGGCTCGGGCACGACCTCGTCGCTGAGCGCGGCGTGGGTCGCCACCTGGTCGATGAGCGCGGTCCCGCGCTCCCCGGCCGCCGTCACCCGCGCCCGCCACGTGGCGTTCGCCTCGCGCCGGTCTGCGAGAGCCTCGATCATCGCCGCCGGGAGGTCATCGTCGAGGACGAAGGGCTCGTCGGGCAGCCCGATCATCTCTTTGACGCGCGCGATCGCCTCGGGGCTGAACGGGTTGCCGTGGGCCTCCTTGGTGTCCATCATCTCGGGGGAGGGGAAGCCTATGTGCGAGCGGATGACGACGAGAGTCGGCCGATCGGTCTCGGCGATGGCCTCGCGCGAGGCCGCCTCGAGTGCTCCGAGGTCGTTGGCGCGCTCACCGAGCTCGACCACGTGCCAGCCGTAGGCGCGGAACCGTCCGACCGGGTCGTCGTGCAGGGCCAGCTCGGTCGGACCATCGATGGTGATGTGGTTGTCGTCGTAGAAGACCGTGAGTCGCTCCAACCCCAGGTAGCCGGCCAGCGACGCGGCCTCGTGGCTCACGCCCTCTTCGAGGCAGCCGTCACCCGCGATCACCCAGGTCCGGTGGTCGACCAGCTCCGGGCCGTACTCGGCCCTCAGAACCCGTTCGGCCAGGGCCAGGCCGACGCCGTTCGCGATGCCCTGGCCGAGCGGGCCCGTCGTCACCTCGACCGTCGGGGTGACGCCGCGCTCGGGGTGGCCGGGCGTGCGCGAGTGGAGCTGGCGAAAGGCCATCAGGTCCTCGCGGCTCACGTCGTAGCCGAAGCTGTGGGCGAGGCCGTACTGGAGGATCGATGCGTGCCCGCAGCTCAGAACGAACCGGTCCCGGTCGAACCAAGTCGGATCGGTGGGGTCGTGGCGCAAGAGTCGCGACCAGAGCATGACCCCGAGGGGCGCGAGCGCCATGGCCGTGCCCGAGTGGCCGGATCGGGCTCGAGCCGGGGCATCCATCGCCACCCCCACGAGTTGGCGGATGGCGCGATCCTCGAGCGCCGTTGCGCCCTCGTAGCGAATCTCTGGCATAACGGCCAGCGTAGTTACTGGTCCGACGCCCCAGGGTCAGGGGTAACGTTCCGTAGTGACCTTCCAGGTTCCCCCCAACTGCGACCTGACCCTCGGTCTCACCTGCACGGACAAGACCGTCCCGGGCCGCACCGAGTGGGCCGTGACCCCCGACGAGCGCTTCGCCAATCCCGCCGGCCTGGTTCAGGGTGGCTTCCTCGCGGCGATCATGGACTCGGCGATGGGCGCCTCGGCGGTCACCGTGCAACGGGAGCGCCGCGTGAGCGTCTCCAACACCGGGATGAGGGTCAGTTTCGTGCGCCCGGTGCGCCCGGGCGACGCGCTGCGCTGTGTCGCCACGGTGCTCAAGTCGGGCCGATCGGTGGCCTTCGTCGAGGCCCGCCTGCACGACGCCACCGGCACTCTGGTGGCCACGGCCAGTTCGGCCTACGTGATCAAGGCCCGTGAGTAGGCTGGGCCCATGAAGCTGCCCTCGTGGCGCAAGTTGGCCGCCGGCGCCGGCATCCAACGCGACCTCGGCGAGATTCGCGACCTGGTCGTGCGCTACGTCAAAGAAGAGACCGTCCAGCCACTGAAGGACCTCGGTCGCTTCGTCGCCTTCGGGGCCCTCGGCAGCGTCTTCGTCGGGCTCGGCACCGTCTTGTTGCTGGTGGGGGCGCTGCGCTACCTCCAGTGGCAGTTCCCGGTGCTGGACGGCACCCTCTCGTGGATTCCCTACCTTGTCGTGGCGGTGCTCGCGATCCTCGTGATTGCCCTGGCCCTGTGGCGCGTGGTCAGCGGCGCGGCCAAGCGCCGGGCGAGGGCCCGGACGTGAGCGCGTCGGCGACCCGCGCCGAGCTCGAGGCCAAGATGCGCGCCGTCCTGCCCGCGCGCAGCCCCGGCCAGGGCTCTACGGCCGACCCCCGCGCCGACACCGCGGCCGCAGGCGTCGGCGGGCTGCTGGTGGGCTACGTCTGGGGATGGTGGCGGGGTCGGCGCGGGGCTCGGGCTCGGGCCGCGACCGAGAAGGCCCGGTCGTAGCGGTGCGCCGCCTCTTTCGCCTGCTGGTCATGACCGTTTTCGGGCGAGCGCTGAAACAGCGCTCGGGTCGCTGGGCCGCGGTGGGCGGTGGACTCGTGCTGCTGCGAGTCTTCGACCGACTCGCCCGCCGTTCCGTGCGCAAGGCGCGTCGGCGCGCGTGAGCGACGCCACGCTGCGCGCCGGCGAGCGTGTCCTGCTTATCGACGGAAAAGACCGCCACTACCTCGTGACCCTCGAGGCGGGCGGATCGTTCCACACCCACGCCGGAATCGTCAGCCACGACGCGGTCATCGGGGTGGTCGAGGGCTCGACGGTCGCGGCGAGTAACGAGCGGACCTTCCTCGTGGTGCGGCCCACCCTCGCCGACGTCGTGCTCAAGATGCCCCGGGGCGCCCAGGTGATCTACCCCAAGGACCTGGGCGCGATCCTGCTCCAGGCCGACATCGCTCCCGGCCAGCGCGTGCTCGAGGCCGGGGTGGGTTCGGGAGCGCTCTCGATGACCCTCCTGCGCGCCGGCGCCTCGGTCGTGGGCTACGAGCTGCGTGAGGAGTTCGCCCGGCACGCCGAGAAGAACGTGCGCGCCCACCTCGGTGACGCGATCGACTACCGCGTCGAGATCCGTGACGTCACGGCCGGCATCGACGAGCGCGACCTCGACCGGGTCCTGCTCGACATGCCCGAGCCCTGGGCGGTGGTCGGCCACGCCGAAACGGCCCTGCGTCCGGGGGGGATCCTGTTGGCCTACCTGCCGACGATCAACCAGACCCAGCTGCTCCGCGAGGCCCTGCGCCAGCACCGCTTCGGCCTCGCCGAGACGGTGGAGATCCTCCGGCGGACCTGGCACGTCGACGGCCGCTCGGTCCGCCCCGACCACCGCATGGTCGCCCACACGGGCTTTCTCACCTCGGCCCGGCGGCTCGTCACCGCCGGCTACGCCTCGTTGGAGAAGCGCTCCCAGGCCGACTGACGGGTCATCCCGAGGGCCGCACCGATGTCGGCCCACGTCGCACCGAGCTCTCGCGCGCGCCCGACCCAGCGCCCGAGGTGGTCGGAGGCCTGTCGCTGAGCGAGCGCCATGCGCGGGAGGGTGCCGAGCACCGTGGCGAGGTCGGTGTCCACTCGCCAGGGCAGCACGGCCTCGCCCGGGGCGCCGCTCTCGGCCAAGACGCCGACGCAGAGCCCCACGCAGTCATTGCAGATGTAGACGGCCGGACCGGCCACGATCCTCCCGACCACAGAGCTCGCGCGCCCACAGAACGAACAGACGACGTCGGGTGACGCCACCTTTGATGGTGTTCCCATTTCGGGACCTCCGTGGTGTCAGGAACTACCTTACACCACGTCGGCTCGTCGTGTCAGTCCCTCACGATGAAGATGCACTCGCCGGGGCACTCCTCGGAGGCCTCGACCACCGCGTCTTCGAACTCGGCCGGCACCTCGGCCACGCCCTCGGCGCCGCCGGGGTTGTCCTTCACCACTCCGTCTTGCTTGACGTACGCCAGGCCGTCGTCCAGCAAGGTGAACACCGACGGGCAGATCTCCTCGCACAGACCATCGCCCGTGCACAGGTCCTGATCAATCCACACCTTCATCGGCTCGTCCTCCGTGGCTCCTAGCCCAGTCACTCTAGTGGTCCTCGGGGTGTCGCTGTGCCCTTGACAGCGCCGGGCTCTCCCCTAGGGTGAGGTCATGGACGGCGTGCGCGGCCCCGGCGGTGGAGGTCCTCAGGGACACGGTCCCGGGGAGCACGACTTCACCCTGAGCGACGTCGACCAGGCCAATCGACGCATCGAACTGCTCGAGGAGAAACTCCTCGAGGCGCGCGGCCAATTGGCCCAGAGCCGCTCGAACAACGAGAAGCTCACCATCACGATCCAGCAGACCCGCGACCAGATCGCCGCCCTGCGCGACGAGGTGGAGAAGCTCACCCAGCCGCCGGCGGTCTACGGCACGTTCATCGGCTTCAACGACGACGGCACCGTCGACATCTTCGCCTCGGGCCGCAAGATGCGCGTCGCCCTGCACCCCGGGATCGACCCCGGGTTGATCTCGCGCGGCGACGAGGTGGTGCTCAACGAGTCCTTCAGCGTCATCGGCGTGCGCCCGACCGACGGCCAGGGCGAGGTCGTCACCGTGAAGGAGGTCCTCGACGAGCGCCGGGTCCTCGTCTACGGCCGCGCGGATGAGGAGCGGGTCGTCGAGCTCGCCGAGGCCCTGCGCTCGGTCAAGCTGCGCAGCGGTGACGCCGTCCTGCTCGACATGCGCTCGAACCTGCTCATCGAGAAGCTCACGCGTCAAGAGGCCGAGGAGCTCATCCTCGAAGAGGTGCCCGACATCTCCTACGCCGACGTGGGCGGTCTCGACCAGCAGATCGAGGCGATTACCGACGCCGTGGAGTTGCCCTACCTGCACCGCGCGCTCTTCCACGAGTACGACCTGCCGGCCCCCAAGGGCATCCTGCTCTACGGCCCGCCCGGCTGCGGCAAGACCCTGATCGCCAAGGCGGTCGCGAACTCCCTCTCCCAGAAGGTGGCCGAGCTCACGGGGAACCGCAACGTGCGCTCGTACTTCCTCAACATCAAGGGTCCCGAGCTGCTCAACAAGTACGTCGGTGAGACCGAGCGCCAGATCCGGGTGGTCTTCCAACGCGCTCGCGAGAAGGCCGAAGAGGGTGTGCCGGTCATCGTCTTCTTCGACGAGATGGACTCCCTCTTTCGCACCCGGGGGACGGGCATCTCCTCGGACATGGAGTCGACGATCGTGCCCCAGCTCCTGGCCGAGATCGACGGGGTCGAGTCACTGCGCGACGTCATCGTGATCGGCGCCACCAACCGTGAGGACCTGATCGACCCGGCGATCCTGCGCCCGGGACGCCTCGACGTGAAGATCAAGATCGAACGGCCCGACGAGGAGGCCGCGGGTCAGATCTTCTCGCGCTACCTGCGCGCCGACCTGCCCCTCGACGAGCACGAGGTGCGCGAGCTCGGCGGCGGCGACGCCGACAAGGCCGTCCAGGTGATGATCGAAGAGACCGTCGGGCACATGTACCGCATCGACGACGAGAACCGGTTCCTCGAGGTCACCTACCAGGGCGGGGACAAGGAGGTCCTCTACTTCAAGGACTTCGCCTCGGGCGCCATGATCGAGAACATCGTGCGACGCGCGAAGAAGAGCGCCGTCAAGCGCGAGATCGCTGGATTGGGAAGGGGACTGCGCCGCAGCGACCTCCTCGAATCCATCCGCCAGGAGTTCCGCGAGAACGAGGACCTGCCCAACACCACCAACCCCGACGACTGGGCCCGCATCTCGGGCAAGAAGGGGGAGCGAATCGTCTTCATCCGCACCCTGGTCAACCGGGAGGAGCACGCGGTCAACGGTGGTCGTTCCATCCAGCACGTGGGCACCGGGCAGTACCTCTAGTCCCGTGGCCATCCCCAAAGTCGTCGGCATCGAGACCGAGTACGGCGTGGCCGGAGGGCCCGACGGCGACCCGATCACCGCGTCGAGCCTCATCGTCAACGCCTACGCCCAGCAGGGCCGCACCCACATCAACTGGGACTTCGAGGGCGAGACGCCCGACCTCGACGCCCGGGGCCGGGTCGACCTGACCTCGTTCGCGCCGATCGTCGAGACCCACTTGGCCAACACCGTGCTCACCAACGGCGCCCGCCTCTACGTCGACCACGCCCACCCCGAGTACTCGGCCCCCGAGTGCGCCTCGCCCCTGGAGGCGACCCTCTACGACCAGGCCGGAGAGGAGGTCATGCGCCGCGCTCTCGCGATCGCCAACGACACCCTCGCACCCGAGGTCAAGATCACGCTCTACAAGAACAACTCCGACGGCAAGGGCAACTCCTACGGCACCCACGAGAACTACCTCGTGGCCCGAGAGGTCGAGTTCGCCAACCTAGTGCGCACCATGGTGCCCCACCTCGTCTCACGCCAGGTGGTGGTGGGCGCCGGCAAGGTCGGCGCCGAGACCGAGGCGGCCCTCGAGCACGATCCGCCGTTCCAACTCTCCCAACGGGCCGAGTTCTTCGAGGAGGTGGTGGGCCTCGAGACGACCCTGAAGCGGCCCATCGTGAACACCCGCGACGAGCCCCACAGCGACGCCGAGCGGTTCCGGCGACTCCACGTGATCATCGGCGACGCCAACCTGAGCCCGGTCGCCACCGCCGTCAAGCTGGGCTCGACCGCCCTGCTCCTCGCCGCCCTCGAGGACTTCGGGCCCGCCCTCTTCCCGCCACCCCCGGTGGCGCCAGTGGCGGCCGTGCGCCGCTTCGCCCTCGACCTGACCCTCGCGGAGGGCGTCGAGTGTGATGACGGCCTCACCCGCAGCGCGTGGGACTTCCAGGACGCCTTGTGGCGCCTCGCCGAGCTCTACGTCGAGCGCACCGGGGGAGAGGCGGTCGGCCCCGCCGAGCAGGTCCACTTCCTCCTCGACCAGTGGCGCGCCATGCTCGACGGGGTCCGCGACGACCGCGACGCGGTGGCCGACCGGGTCGACTGGGTCGCCAAGTGGCGGGTCGTGAACGGCTACCGGGACCGTCACCGCCTTGAGCCGGGCGACGCCCGGCTCAAGGCCATCGACCTGCAGTACCACGACGTGCGCACGACCCACTCGCTCGCCCGACGGGTGGGACTGCGCCCGCTCAACGAGGAGTCCGCCATTCGTGAAGCCGTTCACAACCCGCCCGGCTCCACCCGCGCCTACTTCCGGGGCCGTTGCGTGGAGCGCTACCCGGACGAGATCGTCGCGGCCAATTGGGACTCGGTCGTGTTCGACCTCGGTGACGGGCCGCTCCAGCGCGTGCCGATGCTCGACCCGCTGAGGGGTACCCGCGCACTCACCGAGGAGTTGCTAGAAACGAGTGCGTCGGCCGCCGATCTTCTGACGGCCCTAGACAGGTAGAACGGAACTATGAGCGAGAGAGAGCAGATCCAGCGACAGCGCAGCGAACGCACCGCGGAAGCGCCGAGCGAGATCAGTGTCGACGCCACCAAGGGCGACCAGCTCAAGGCCGACCTGGACGAGTTGCTCGACGAGATCGACGAGGTGCTCGAGGAGAACGCCGAGGAGTTCGTGCGCAACTACGTCCAAAAGGGCGGCCAGTAGACGTGGGCCTGCCCCTCTTCCGGCCCACCCACGACCCCGGCCCGTCGTTCCTTGGACTGACCGAGGCGCTGGGCGTGGCCCCCGAGTGGGGGCCGACGGGCAGCGACGTCCCCCACGCCACCACGGTGATCGCGGTCCGCTACGCCCAGGGCGTCGTCATGGCCGGGGACCGCCAGGCGACCGGGGCCTACATCGCGAGTCGGGACGTGAAGAAGATCGGGGCCGCCGACCGCTTCACGGCCATCGCGATCTCGGGCAGCGCCGCGCGGGGAATCGAGCTCGTGAAGTTCGCCCAGCTCTCCTTCGAGCACTACGAGAAGATGACCGATACCGTCCTCAGCCTCGAGGGCAAGGCCAACTACCTGTCGCCGATTATCCAGCGCAACAACCTCTCGTCACCGCTGCCGGTCCTGCCGCTGCTCGCCGGCTACGACCCGACCCAGCGAGCCGGGCGCATCTTCGAGTACGACGGCGCCGGGGGCTGCTACGAGCGCACCGACTTCGCCACGATCGGCTCGGGCTCGCCCTTCGCCGAGGGCGCCCTGCGTCTGGGATTCCGCGCCGACCTCGACCTCGAGTCCGGGCTGGAACTCGCCGCCCTCGCGCTCTACGAGGCCGGTGACAACGATCCGAGCACGGGCGGGCCCGACTTCGTGCGCGGGATCTTCCCGATGATGGTCGTGCTCGACGCGACCGGCTTCCGGGAGCTCTCCATCGACGAGGTGGGGGAGCGGTTCCGCCGGATCAACGAGCGCCGGGCGGAGTCCCGGGGCGTGGCCGGTGGTTCCCTGCGGTGAGCAACTACTTCTACGTCTCGCCCGAACAGCTCATCAAGGACCGGGCGGAGTTCGCCCAGAAGGGCATCGCCCGGGGTCGCTCGATCGTCGCGTCCCTCTACGACCGTGGTGTCGTGATGGTGGCCGAGAATCCGTCGGCCTCGCTCAACAAGGTCTCGGAGATCTACGACCGGATCGCCTTCGCCGGCGCGGGCAAGTACAACGAGTACGACCGGCTCCGCGAGGCCGGGGTGCGCTGGGCCGACTCGATGGGCTTCACCTACGCCCGGGAGGACGTCGACGCGCGGGCCCTGGCGAACTACTACGCCCAGCACCTCGGCGACATGTTCACCGAGGGCCAGAAGCCCCTCGAGGTGGAGGTCCTCGTGGCTCAGCTGGGCAGCGCGCTGCGCCCCACGAAGCTCTTTCGCATCCTCTACGAGGGCACGATCGCCGATGAGCCGCGCTTCTCGGTGATCGGGGGCGACGCCGAGGTGATCCGCGAGCGCTTCACCCGCGCCGTGCCCGAGGTCGTCGACCTCGCCACCACCCTGCGTCAGGCGGTCACGGCCCTCGCCGGACCGGAGCGCACGATCCCGATCCCCGAGCTCGAGGTGGGCATCCTGGAGGACCGAGGCGAGCGCCGGACCTTCACTCGACTCGCCGACGACCGGATCGCGGAGTTGCTGGGCGAGGGGTAGAGATGCTGCGTCGCATCTACGGCGTGGAGACCGAGTACGGCATCACTTTCTCACTACGCGGCCAACGTCGGCTCAGTCCCGACGAGGTCTCTCGCTTCTTGTTCCGCAAGGTCGTGGCCTGGGGGCGCTCGTCGAACGTCTTTTTGGAGAACGGGAGTCGCCTCTACCTCGACGTCGGCTCGCACCCCGAGTACGCCACCGCCGAGTGCGACACCCTCGTCGACCTGGTCGCCCAGGACAAAGCCGGTGAAGCCATCTTGCGCGAGCTCGTCGGCTACGCCCAGTCCCAGCTGGCCGACGAGGGGATCCGTGGGGACATCTACCTGTTCAAGAACAACACCGACTCCACCGGCAACTCCTACGGCTGCCACGAGAACTACTGCATCGAACGCATCGAGGACCTGAGCCGGCTCGAGAGTGTCTTTATCCCCTTCCTGATCAGCCGGCAGATATTCGCCGGGGCCGGCAAGGTCGTCACCAACGCGCGCGGCACCACCTACGCCATGAGCCAGCGGGCCGAGCACATCTGGGAGTCGATCTCGTCGGCCACCACCCGCAGCCGGCCGATCATCAATACCCGGGACGAACCCCACGCCGATCCCGAGAAGTTCCGCCGCCTCCACGTCATCGTGGGGGACTCCAACATGAACGAGTTCGCGACCTACCTCAAGGTCGGCACCGCGGCCGTGGTGCTCGCCATGATCGAAGACCGCCACACGGTGCTGCGCGACTACCAGATGGCCTCACCGATCAACGCGTTGCGCGACATCTCCTACGACCTGTGGAGTAAGGAGCCGGTCAAGCTCGTCAACGGACGCGACCTTACGGCGCTCGAGATCCAAGAGGACCTCTGCGAGCGGGCCCAGCTCTTCGTCGAGAGCCACGACGTGCCCGATGACCAGCGCCGGGTCGTCGGGTTATGGCGCGAGGTCATCGAGCTCTACCGCTCCGACCCCATGGCCCTCGCCGACCGGGTCGACTGGATCGCCAAGCTCCAGATCATCGAGCGCGAGCGCGAGCGCCACGGCGTCGATCTGACCGATCCCCGGATCGGGCTCATTGACCTGCTCTATCACGACACCAACGTCGAACGGGGACTGTTCTACCGGCGGGCCGCGCGCGGTCATGTCCGCACCGTGGTCACCCCGGAACAGGTCTTCGAGGCGACCTCGACACCGCCGGCGACGACGCGCGCCCACATGCGCGGGACGTTCATCCGCGCCGCCAAGCGTCACCGGCGCGACTACACCGTCGACTGGGTCCACCTCAAGCTCAACGACGAGATGCAACGCACGGTCTTGTTGAAGGACCCCTTCAAGAGTCACGACGACCGATTCGCCAAGCTGCTCGCCAGCCTCGAGCGCCGGGCCTAGCCCCGGCCCCGGGCCGTACAATGGCCCCATGTTCGACCTGAGCCCCATCAAGATCCTGATCATCGTGGCGGTGATCATGCTGGTCATGGGGCCCGACAAGCTCCCCGAGGTGGCCCAGCGGCTCGGCGCCGGGTGGCGCGCGCTCAAGGGCATCCAACAGCGGGTCGAGACCGAGGTCCGCGAGGCGATCCCGGACCTGCCGAGCGCCTCGGAGATCGCCCGACTCGCCCGCAGCCCGGTGAGCCTGCTCAACCAGCTGGCCGATAGGGTGGCGAGCCCCGAGCCTGACGATCCCGCGGTGTCGTCCGCCGCGGCCGCGGCGCCGGATCAAGACGTGCCCCTGCTCGCACCCGACATCCGACCGAGCCCCCCGCCCCCCTCGGCCGCCGAGTGGGGCAGCGCGCCCGACCCCTCGCTCAACTAGCCATCGTGTCCCGCTACAGCCGCGCCCAGAGTGGCATGACCCTGGCCGAGCACCTGAAGGAACTCCGCTACCGCTTCATGGTCATGGCCACCGCGGTCTTTGTCATCGGCGTCCTCGGCTTCGTCTTCTACCCCCACCTCCTCGACATCCTCCAGCACCCCTACTGCGCCGCGGCCCCCAACCACTGCAAGTTCCTCGTCACCAATCCCCTCGACGGTCTCACCCTGCGGGTGAAGATCGCCCTGTTCACCGGCTTCGTCCTGGCCTCGCCGATCATCCTCTGGCAGACCTGGCGCTTCGTCACCCCCGGGCTCAAGGCCAAGGAGAAGCAGTACGTCGTCCCCTTCGTCGCGGCGTCGATCGTCTTCTTCGCCGCCGGCGTCATCGTCGCGTACTTCAGCTTCGCCCACGCCATCGCCTTCTTGAAGGCCATCGGTGGATCCACGCTCATCACCGAGTACAACCCGAACCAGTACCTCTCGCTGTTCTTGCTCATGATGTTCATCTTCGGGCTCACCTTCCTCTTCCCGGTCGTGCTGGTCGCCCTGGAGCTGGTGAACATCGTCAACCCCCGCCAACTCCTCAAGGGCTGGCGGATCGCCGTCATCGCGATCACCGTCGCCGCGGCCGTCTTCACCCCGAGCGGCGACCCCCTCTCGATGCTCGCCCTCGCGGTGCCCCTCGTCCTCTTCTACTTCCTCGCGATCGGCGTGGGCAAGCTGCTCAAGAAGTGAGCGACTACCGGACCCACTTCCTCGAGGGTCTCGGCTTCGGCCTCGACGACTTCCAGGTCGCGGCCCTCGACGCGCTCGACACCGGGGCCACCGTTCTCGTGAGCGCCCCGACCGGATCGGGCAAGACCCTGGTCGCCAACTACGCCATCGGTCAGGAGTTGGCGCGCCAACGACGCTCGTTCTACACCACCCCGTTGAAGGCCCTGTCGAATCAGAAGTACCACGAGCTCGGCCGACTCTACGGCAGAAGCGCCGTCGGGCTGCTCACCGGGGACGTGTCGATCAACCGTGACGCCTCGGTCGTCGTGATGACGACCGAGGTCCTGCGCAACATGCTGCTCACCGACTCCGATCAACTGGTCGATCTCGGCCTCGTGGTCCTCGACGAGGTCCACTACCTCCAGGACCCCTTCCGCGGCGGGGTCTGGGAAGAGGTGATCATCCTGACCCCGCCCGAAGTGCGCTTCGTCGCCCTCTCCGCGACGATCGGCAACGCCCCGGTGCTGGGGGAGTGGCTCGGCGAGGTGCGCGGTGCCACCGAGGTCGTCGTCGAGACCGATCGCCCGATCGCCCTGCACCAGCACGTCGCCCTGGTCCGCCGGGGCCAGACCCAGGCCGAGGTCCTCGACCTGATCGATGAGGGCCGCCTCGCCGAGAGTGCCCGACGGGTCGACAACGCGCTGCGCGCCACCCGTAAGTTCCGGCCCGGCCCGCGCTGGCACGGACCGCGCTCCTCGGCGCCCCCGCCGCCCTTCCGCGCCCCGCGGCGTTCCGAGCTGATGCGCGCCCTCGAGGCGGACGACCTCTTACCGGTGATCGTCTTCATCTTCTCGCGCGCGGCCTGCGACGACGCCGTCCACCAGCTGCGCCGCGACGGGCTGCGCTTCACCACTCGCGAGGCGAGCCGACGCATCGAGGAGATCGCCGAGGCGCGCCTGGCGGAGTTCAGCGACGAGGACCTCGCCGCGCTCGAGTACGGGGAGTTCCTCGACGCCCTGACCCGGGGGATCACCAGCCACCACGCGGGCATGGTGCCCGCCTTCCGCGAGATCGTGGAGGCCTGCTTCGAAGAGGACCTGCTGGCCGTCGTCTTCGCGACCGAGACGCTGGCGCTCGGCATCAACATGCCGGCCCGCACGGTCGCCATCGAGCGCTTCACCAAGTACTCCGACGCCGGCCGCCAGTTCCTCACGAGCGCCGAGTACTCCCAGATGACCGGTCGCGCCGGGCGCCGCGGGCTCGACGATGAGGGGCACGCGGTCGTCTGCTTCGCCACCGACCTCTCCCTGGCCGACGTGGCCCGCGTGGCCCTGGCGCCGCCGGGCGACCTGCACTCCTCGTTCCGCCCCACCTACAACCTCACCGCCAACCTGGTCGACCACTTCGACCGCGACACCGCCCTGGAGGTGGTGCGCCGCAGTTACGCGCAGTTCGAGAACGTGCGCCGACCCGCCGGGCGCCGCCGTCCGCTCGACGAGATGCTCGCCGCTCGCCACGCGGTGCTCGGCGACCTCGGTTACGCCCAGGGCTGGGCCCTGACCGAGTCCGGCCAGCTCCTGCGTTCGCTCTACCACGAGTGCGACCTGCTCATCGCCGAGACGATCGCGGCCGGGCTGCTCGACGATCTGGAGGCCGCGCCCCTCGCCGGGGTGCTCAGCTGCTTCAGCTACGAGGGTCGACGGGCGCCCCGGGCCCACAGTGCCGCCAAGGGCGTCGCCTCGAAGAACCGTCGTGCGACCCACGACCGGCTCGGTCCCGTGCGGCGCACCGCGATGGCCGAGCGCCTGCGCGAGGTGCAGGCGCTCTACGCCGCCACCTGTGCCGCCGAGGACCGCCACGGCGTGCCCCACGCCAAAGAGCCCGACGGCGCCTTCGCCACGGTCATCGCCGCCTGGGCGCGGGGCGTCGCCCTGGGCAAGGTGCTCGACCTGGCCGACGCCGAGCTGGGCCACACCTCGCCCGGAGACTTCGTGCGCCAAGCCAAGCAGGTGGCCGATCTCTGCGAGCAGATCGCCCGGCTCGGCCACCTGGGAGCGCTCGCCCGGACCGCCGCCCAGGCCCGCGAAGCCCTGGTGCGCAGCGTGGTGGCCGGTGCCGCCAGCGTCCACCCCTACCGAGACGACGGGCCCTAGTCTCGGTAACCCATGCACCCCTACGTCGTCGAGGAGTTCTCCGAGGACGAGCGCGCGGTGCTGCGCCGCTACTTCACAAACCTCGATGGTCCGGTGTTCGCCCTGGTCAACTTGCCCGAAGTCGTCAAGGGGGCCCTCTTCGCGCGCTACTCGCGCTCCTCCAAGAGCCTCCGGCGACTCTTCTTGGACGAGTTCGTGGGCGACCTCGACCTCACCGGCGACGCCACGGTGGACGCCACGATTGGCCTCGCGCGCGCCGACGAGCTCTACCAGCGCATCTTCGTCGAGTACGGCGACGACTCGGTCGCCCAGCTCGGCGGCGTGCACCTGGCCTGTGAGCAGGCGAGCAACCTGCTCACCAAGGTCCTCGAGCACGGCCGGCTGATGAGCTACCTCGAGCAGTCGACCCGTTACATCGGCTACGACCGGCGACTGCCCAACGGCCACTACCGCTTCTACCGCGACCACGACCTGCTCGAGTCGCGCTTGGGTGCGCGCTACGTGGGCGAGATGGACCGGATGTTCGACACCTACCGCGAACTCCTGCCCCGACTCACCGACTGGCTAGTGCGGCGCTACCCCAAGACCCCCGAGGACACCGACTTCGTCTACCGCCAGGCGATCCGCGCCAAAGCGCTCGACGGGCTTCGTGGACTGCTCCCGGCCAGCGCCCTGTCCAACCTCGGGATATACGCCTCGGGCCAGGCCTACGAGGCGCTCTTGTTGCGCATGCGCGCGAGCGCGCTGCCCGAGGCCCGCCACTACGCCGAGATGATGCGCGCGGAGCTCGAGAAGGTCATCCCCTCGTTCCTGCGCCGACTCGACGTGCCCGAACGCGGGGGGGCGTGGGTGGCCTACCTCGAGGGGACGGCGCGCGCGAGTGCCGACGCGGTCGCCCGTCTGGCCCCGGAGAGCCACGCCGAGGGGGACGACTCGGTGCGCCTCATCTCGTTCGACCCGGACGGGGAGGAGCGGGTCCTCGAGGCGATTCTCTTCGAACACTCCCGGGCGACCCACGCCGAGGCGACCACGCGGGTCGCCCGACTGGACGGGGCCGCGCGTGACGCGCTCTTTGACGCGTACGTCGGCGAGCGACGAAACCGACGTCACCGACCCGGTCGGGCGTTCGAGCGCACCGACTACCGCTTCGAGATCGTGAGCGACTACGGAGCGTTCCGCGACCTCCAGCGCCACCGACTGCTCACCATCGAGTGGCAGGACCTCGGGGTCGAACTCGGCTACGGCGTGCCCGAGGTCGTCGCCGAGGCGGGACTCGACGAGCCCTACCGCCACAGCCTGGAGCGTTCGGGCGAACTCTACGAGGCGGTGGCGGCCGAACTGCCCGAGCAAGCCCCCTACTGCGTAGCGCTGGCCTTTCGGATCCGCTACGCGATTCAGATGAACGCGCGCGAGGCGATGCACCTCATCGAGCTGCGCTCGGGTCCCCAGGGTCACCCCAGCTACCGCCGGGTAGCCCAAGAGATGGGCCGGCTCATCGCCGACCAGGCCGGACACACCCGGATAGCCCGGGCCATGCGCTTTGTTGACTACTCCGACGTCGACCTGGAGCGACTCGAGGCCGAACGGACCGCTGAACGCAACCGGGCGGCCCGCTAGGGTCGACCCTCCGTCGGTGACCAGGGGAGCACGGACCGCTCGGCCAATTGGGCCGGGGAATGGACGTCACGCAGGGGCGCCAGGCCCTACAATGCCTGCGCCTGAAGAGAGGACATATGGCCAAGGACGTAGAGAACGAGGACGCGTTCGACGAGGAAGAGCTCGCTGACGGCTTCGACGAGGACGGCGAGGTCACCGACGAGATCGACGATGTCCTCGAGATCGAGGACGGGGACGAAGACGAGCCGGCCGACGACGTCGAGGACGTCGAGGACGTCGAGGACGTCGACGAGGCCAACGAGGGCGCCGGTCCGGCCGCGATTCCCGTCCACGACGAGGACGACCTCGTCGACGACACCGACGTCGAACTCGCCCTTGACGAGGTGCTCGCGGAGACCATCTTGCGCCAGGTGGTGCCCGACGACGACGAGGACACCGTCGTCGAGATCGACGGCACCCTCGAGAGCACCGAGGCCATCTTGCCCAAGCAGGACGACGAGTTCCGCTGCCACTCCTGTCGGCTGTTGAAGAAGATGAGCCAGCTGGCGGACGCCACGAACATGCTCTGCCGGGACTGCGTCTAGCGGGTGTCGGTCAACGTCCGCCCCGCGGTCCCGGTCGACGCCGTCGCGCTGGCCGGGCTCTGGGCCGACGCCGCACGCGAGTGCGCACAGCACCGCGGGGGGGCGGTGCTCTTGGATGAACTGCGCGCCGGCCGCGACGACGCGACCACCCTGCGCGACGCCCTGGCGGCCGGGGAGCTCGTCGTCGCCCTCGCCGACGACGGGCCGGTGGGCTTCGCGTGGCGCCGCGGGGGCCTCATCGCGGCGCTCTACGTCGCCCGAGCCGAGCGCCGCCACGGGTACGCCCGGGCCCTGGTCGCGGAGCTCCTGACGGGACCCCGTCCGCCGA